>JBAZHM010000007.1:0-20081 GCA_041652355.1 Candidatus Micrarchaeia archaeon
AATTTTTGAAGCGCCAATAGGCGGTGCTGACACCAAGGCAAAGATTGACTACGCCAAGGGAATCCTTGGAAAGGAACTTTCAATCACCGACATCGTCTCCGAGGGAGAATATGTCGACGCAGTCGCAGTCACAATAGGCAAGGGCTGGCAGGGAGTAGTCAAGCGCTATGGCGTTGCACTCAACACGCACAAGTCAACCAAGGCCCGCAGGCACGGAGGCTCAATCGGCCCCGAAACCCAGGCAAAAGTCATGTACACCATTCCCCGCGCAGGCCAGATGGGCTTCCACCGCAGGGTAGATAAAGCAAAGCGCATCGTCATGATTTCATCCGACGCCAAGGCAATCCTTCCAAAGGACGGCTTCATCCACTATGGTTTGGTGAAATGCCCATACATCATGGTTGAAGGAAGCGTGCCCGGCCCGGCAAAGCGCGCAATACTCCTGCGCAAGTCAGTCCTTTCACGGACTGCAAGAAAGCCCGTAATAAAGGAAATCGGAAAGGAGTCAAAGCAGGGATAATTTTTTTACGTGATTATAATGAACGCTCAAGTTGTTGCAATTGACGGAAAGAAAGGCGCAGAAATGGCGCTGCCGGCACAGTTTGCCGAAGCGTACAGGCCTGACTTGATCC
Organism: Candidatus Micrarchaeia archaeon; assembly: GCA_041652355.1. Taxonomy (GTDB): domain Archaea; phylum Micrarchaeota; class Micrarchaeia; order Norongarragalinales; family CAINOH01; genus CAINOH01. The sequence continues at coordinate 633 of JBAZHM010000007.1, forward strand.
GCCGCGCATTCCTTTCAGAACGCTCATTTACCTACCAGCCCAAGGGAAACTACCCGATGGCAGGGCGAAATTACACTGCTGAATATTACGGACGACGCCACGCATGGCGCCAGACAATCAACACCGGCCGCTCAAGGCTTCCACGTGTAAAGATACCCGGCGGACGCAGCGGACGCGTGCTCACAGTGCCCCATGCAACGCATGGTACCCGCGCACACCCGCCCAAGGCAAACAAGATACTCAAAGAGCGCATAAACATCAAGGAGAAGAACTACGCAATACGCAGCGCAATCGCAGCAACTGGCGTGAAGGAACTCGTAGAAAAGCGCGGCCACAAATTTGAGCAGGCAATCGCATTCCCAATTATCGCAGACACTGCACTCGAAGGCATCAAGAAGGCAAAGGACGCAAAGGCAGCTTTTGTCGCATTTGGCTTTGAGCAGGACATCGAACGCGCACACGACGCACGCACCATGCGCAGCGGTCGTGCCCGGCTTCGCCGCGGTGGCTACCGCACTCCAAGCTCGGTGCTTGTAGTGATCGGAAAGGACTCAGGCATCTGGAAGGCTGCACGCAACCTGCCCGGAGTAGACGTTGTGTCAGTTGAAAAGCTCACAGTAGAGCTCCTCTGCCCAGGTGGCGAGGCTGGACGCTTAACCGTCTGGACCAAGGATGCTGTTGAGAAGCTTTCGGCAGAAAACCTGTTCATGTGATTTTTATGAAGATCCTCTACGCACTCACAACGGAAAAAGCAGCAGGCGCAATGGATGTGACCAACACGCTTACTTTCGTAGTTGAAGACTCAGCCACCAAGATTGAAATCCGGAAGGAAGCAGAGGCGTCTTGGGGAGAAAAAATCGTCTCAGTAAACACGCTTCGCACCATTGACGGCCGCAAGAAGGCAATAGTCAAGTTTGCAAAGAAAGGCGCTGCATCGCAGATTGCAGGAAAGCTCAAGTTAATCTAGAGTTGAAAATCAATGGGCACTCATCTTACCACACAAAAGCGCGGTCGCGGCTCGCCACGGTACCGCACTCCCGGGCACCGCTACTATGGCAACATCTCCTATGAGCAGAAGCTCAACGGCATGGGTCAGGTCACCGACATCATCCACGATGCAGGAAGGCGCGCGCTTGTTGCCGAGCTTATCTTGGACGATGGCAAGTCGTTTGCAACAATGATTGCACCCGAAGGCATGAAGATCGGGGACAAGATCCACCTTCGCACAATAAACTCTTATGTAAAGCCAGAACTTTTCGAGTACGACAACGCAATAGTCACTACTGGCTCGATTCTTCCTCTTTCCATGGTTCCAGACGGGACTACGGTATTCAATCTCGAGCTTAGGCCGCTTGACGGCGGAAAGCTCGGGCGCACAAGCGGTGCGGGAATCCTCGTAGTAGGCCGCGACGAAAACACAGGAGACATAAACGTCAAGCTTTCATCAAAGACAATCAAGGTCATCGACCCGCGCTGCCGCGCAACAATAGGGATTTGCGCAGGAGGCGGAAGGACCGAAAAGCCATTCAAAAAGGCTGGCTTTAAGTTCTATGCAATGCACGCACGCGGCCAGCTCTGGCCCAAAGTACGCGGTTCAGCCATGTCTGCATACGACCACCCACACGGTGGAAAGTCAATGGGCAAGCCCACGACTATTTCGCGCAATGCACCCGCAGGGCAGAAAGTCGGTCTCATCGCAGCATCAAGAACAGGACGCAAGCGCGGAAAGCGCATAAAGTCCGATGTGGCCAAATAGGAATTGCAATTATAGATAGGTGAATCAGTTGGCAAAGAAATTTTTGTATCACGGGAAATCCACAGAGGAACTCATAGCAATGCCTATGGACCAGTTCATTCTGATGATGCCGTCCAACCTTCGCCGCACAATGAAGCGCGCGTCGCCAAAAATCAAGGCGTTTTTGCTTCGCATCCGCAAGGCCAAGGCAGCAAACAAAGTTGTCAAGACGCACCTGCGCGAGATGCCGATCCTTCCTGAAATGGTCGGAATGCGCTTCAAAGTCTACAACGGAAAGGAATTCCAGGACGTCCCAATCATGACCGAGATGCTCGGACGCAGGCTCGGAGAATATGTTCACACTACCAAGATGGTCAAGCACTCAGGCCCCGGTATCGGAGCAACACGCGGATCAAAGTCCGTTGACCTGAAGTAAATTTGGTGTCACTTATGGGCTTATACAAATACTCGGTTAAGGCTGCAGACGAAAAGAAAGTCAGCCGCGCACAGGCATACGACCTGGACGTGTCCTACAAGGACCTCTGCAACGTATGCGGCGCAATCAAAAACAAGAGCATTCCCGTTGCACGCAAGATCCTCAACGAGGCTATCGAGCTCAAGATGCCAATCATCTTTCGCCAATTCAACACTGGAGTGGGACACCGCTCGCAGCTTGGAGGCCGCAAAGGACGCTTCCCCAAGAAGGAATGCAGAGTCGCACTTGCAACCCTTAACAATGCAGTTGCAAACGCAATCCGCAAGGGGCTTGACGAGTCGATTCTTGTAGTCAAGAACGCGAATGCAAACAAGCAGAACGTACTCCCGCGCTACCGCCGAACTTTCGTAGGCGGCGCAGCACTCGGATACGGAAAGCAGGCAATCCGCTCGGATTACGTCACTGCAAGGATGGAAATCACGCTTGAAGAAAGGCCCGGCCTGAAGGCAATGGGCAAGAAAGAAAAGCGCGCTGTAAAGGCAAAGCAGCCCGAAAAGGCGCAGAAGACCGCTGTTGCGCAGGTGCCGCACAAGGCCGAGGAAAAGAAGGGGGCATAGGAAATGGGCATTGAAAGAAAGTTCATCAACAAGGCAATTTCCGACCACAAGGTCCGCGCATTCATACGCAAGGAAATGGACCGCGCAGGCGTATCGCAAGTCATGCTTCAAAAGACTCCCATGGCAACACGCATCATAATCTACGTGCGCAGGCCCGGAGTCGTAGTTGGAAAGAAAGGCAGCTCAATCAAGGACCTTTGTGAAAAGCTCACAACCCGCTTTGGAGTGGACAACCCCCAGCTTGATGTCATAGAGGTGGAAAAGCCCTCGCTTGATGCAACTTTGATGGCTGAAAAAATCGGCCGCCAGATTGAGATTCGCGGAAACATAAAGCAAATCATGCGCATGGGGCTTAAGGAAATCATGGAAGCCGGCGCAGTTGGCGCAGAAATCAGGCTTGCAGGAAAAGTAGTTGGAAAAGGCGGAAAAGCCAAGGCGATGAAGATTTACGCAGGTCACCTCAAAAAGTCAGGAGAGCCAGTTTTCCTGATTCCGGAAGGCCGCTATGTATGCTACTTGAAAGCAGGTACTATTGGCGTGCAGGTAAAGATTGCAGCACCCAATGTAAAGTACCCCGACGCTTACGACATGAAGGCGCTTGATGCAAAGCTTTTAGCAGTAATCGAGCCGGTTGCAGAGGCTGCAGCAGAAGTTGCAGCAGCGCCGTCCGAGGATGCAGAGCTTGAAAAGAAAATAGATGAAAAGATAGAGTCTGCAAAGAAGCCGGCAAAGAAAGAGGAAAAGCCAGCTTCAAAGAAGGATGAAAAGAAAAAGCCCGAAAAGCAGGCTGATGCAAGAAAGCCTGCAAAGAAGGATGAAAAGAAAAAGCCGGAGCCAAAGCAGGAAAAGCCCGCTGATGTGAAGGCTGAAAAACCAGAGGAAAAATCCGATGCAAAGCCGGAAAAGGCTGCAGAGGCAAAAGAGTAATTTCACAGGTCGAAATCATTATGGCAATCCTTTCAAAAAGCGAAATCGCAAGCATGGATAAGGCTGCTTTGGAAAAAAAGCTCGCTGAAGTCGATGTCGAAATCGCGCAAAACACCGGTGCAATCCGCAATACTGGAAAGCCGAACAACAACAAGTTCCGCGAGCTCAAGAAGCTGCGCGCCTCAATCAAGCTTGCACTTGGCAAAAAAGGCATCAAGGTCTAATTTTTTCAATCTTTTTGTTTTTCAACGCATTAGCGTTTAGCTTGCTGATTATGGCGTCGCAGTCTCAACGTACATTTTTGCCTGCACTCTTAGCTTGTGGTCGAAAGTAAGAAGGGTTGCGTGTGCCTCAATCGCGCCTGCGACTATTGGCCGGTCGGAGTGGTCGTCGATGATAATTTTTCGGCAGGCTTCCACGTTCGGCGAGGGCAATACTCTGCAGTATTGGCGGATTCTGTCTACTGCCAATCCGATGTCTTCCTGTGACATATTGACTGTATGCAGGAGGATGCGCCGCATCTCCTTTATTGCATACTCGTTGGTCACAAGTTCGTAATCCGAAGAGAAGACCAGATTGGCTGCATTTCTTTCCCTTCCAGTTGTTGCGAACACGAGTACGTTCGTGTCCAGAAAAAGCGCAGCCATATTATACCCGCCTACCCTTCACCATATTCTTCCTTGTACACTTCTGCCCGTACCTCGCGGCAGATTTTCAGGATATCCTTTTGCGTAAGCCCCTTCTCATCCGCAATCCTGCGGATTTTCACAAGAATGTCCTCGCTTACCGGAGTTGCCTTGCGCAAGAGCAAGCCGTCCTTGTGTTCGACAACGCAGAGTGAACTTCCCGGCAGTATTCCCAGTTTTTTCCTGTCGCGTGCAGGAAGAGTGACCTGGCCGTTTACATTGACTGTTACGAAGTTCGACATTCAAACCACCTAACAGTTAATTAAATCTAATGATTTATTAAATTATTGAATTGCTAGCCAAAGGCAAGTAATGTGGTGGGGCTGTTGACTCAAAAATGCGGCGTTGCATTCGAGTAAATATGCAGTTTACCCCTACTTGGTGGTAATTTGATTCAGTGGAACCCTTCTTTGTGCCTGTATTAAAAGCGTTTATCGCTACTATAATCAAGCAAGCGCCCAAAGCGCAGCAGGAGTGTATAATTAGAATGTCTGATATCTGTTCCAAGTGCGGCCTTCCACAGGACATCTGCGCATGCAGGACCCTGGAAAAGGAAACCACAAAGCAATTGCGCGTTTTCGCAACAAAGAAACGCTTCAACAAGCTTGTCACCATCGTCGAAGGGCTCACTGACGATGAACTTTTCAAAGTCAGAAAGGAGCTGAAAAACAAGCTTGCATGCGGCGGGACAGCAAAGGACGGGCACATAATCTTACAAGGCGACCACCTCGAAAAGACGGTGGATTACCTCGTAACTTTGGGCTATCCAAGGGAAGCAATTAAAAACCTTGGTTTGCAATAAATTGTTCCGCATTTTTATTTGGCGCGCATGCGCCTCTGAAATTTGCATTATAGATTGGTATTCATGGACGCAAAGCCGTCCGATCCCTTTCGCCGAAGCCAAAAGCAAGGCGTCGAATTCCTCTGCGGGGAGCTAATCGGGCTTTCCGTGAGGGTTTGCGATTCAACTTGCAAAGGTCTCATCGGCTTGGAGGGCAAGGTCGTTGACGAGACAAAAAATGTTCTTGTCGTACGCACCAGCAAAGCTGACTTGAAGATTCCAAAGTCGCACAGTGTTTTTGCGTTTAAAGACCATCCCGGCGCTTTCATCAAAGGCGATTGGATTTGCTTTCGACCCGAAGACCGGACAAAAAAGGTAGCAGACCTTTTGAAAAGAAACAGGTTAAGGTAGACAAAAGAAGTTGAGCTTATGGAAAAGAAATCCGAAGTACAGAAAACCGCAAAGGTCATCTCGACTCGCGGAATGATATTCGCAGGAAAAGTAGTGAGCACCAAGGCCCCAAAGACTGCAGTAGTTGCAATAGACTATTTGCGCAAAGTGCCGAAGTTCGAGCGAGTTGAAAAGCGCAGGACCAAGCTCCACGTACACGTTCCTGACGGGATGGAAGTCAAGGAAGGCGACACCGTAAAGTTTGTGGAGTGCCGCAAGCTGTCCAAGACAAAAAGCCACGTAGTAACCGAAGTTTTGAAGGTATAATTTTTCAGTTGATTTTTCATGCAGGGACTCACAGCACGCATCACAAAGCCGCTCACAATCGGAAGCAGGCTTACTTGCGATGACAACTCCGGTGCAAAGATTGTAGAGATCATCGGAGTAATTGGCTGCCACGGAAGGCTTCGCCGCTACCCGTCAGCTGGCATTGGTGACATCGTCATCGTGTCCGTAAAGAAGGGAAAGCCCGAGATGGTCAAAAAGAAGGAGCGCGCTGTAATCACCAGGCAGAAGAAGCCATTCCGCCGTGGAAAGGAGCGCATAAAGTTTGAGGACAACGCTTGCGTCATCATCGACGATGCAGGGTTGCCCAAAGGAACCGAGATCAAGGGAGCAGTTGCACGCGAAATTGCCGAGCGCTTCCCAAAGGTCGTGCCGCTTTCTTCAGCAGTAGTATAGTTTCATGTTTTTAATTTTCATTCGTGATTTTTTATGAAGTTCTCAAGGACTGTCTCAAAGCAACCGCGCAAGAAGAGAAAGGAGCGCTATCAGGCGCCACTTCACAAAGCGCGTGTTTTCCTGCACTCAAACCTTTCCAAGGACCTGCGCAAGAAGCTTGGAGCCCGCTCGGTGCTTGTGCGCCGTGGAGACACAGTAAAAGTCATGCGCGGAACTTTCAAGGGAAAAACCGGCAAGGTTTCAGAAGTAGACTACAAGTCACTCAAAGTCTTCGTAGAGGGAATGACTGTCCAGGGACGCAAGAGCAAAAAGCGTGCGTTCGTACCATTTGATTCTTCAAACCTCCAAATAACCGAGAAGTATTCGGGCAAGGACGAAAAACAAGCTGCAAAGGCAGCGGCCGCACCTGCAAAGAAGGAGGAGAAAAAGGCAGAGGAAAAGCCCGTTGCAAAAGCAACCGCGCCGACTGCGTAATTTTAGAGGTAAAAAATACTTATGGCAAGCCACGGAAAGAAAAGGCATATGAAGCGTCTGGCAAGGCCCAAGGCCATGCCGATTTCGACAAAGAAGTATACTTACTTGAAGAAAGCTTCAGCAGGCGCACACGCAAAGAACTATTCGCTTCCGCTTTCGACTTTCCTGGTGGAAATACTTAATGTGGCAAAGACCGGTCGCGAAGCCCGAAAGCTTTTGCGTGCAGGAATGGTGTTTGTGGACGGCAAGGCTGTTCGTGATGCAGGATTCCCAATCGGCCTTATGGACGTAATCTCAATTTCGCTTGTTGACAAGTACCTTCGCGTGTCTGTTGCAAAGGGAAAACTTTCATTCACTCCCATTTCAAAGGAACAAGTCTCGCAGAAGCTCTGCAAGATTGTATCCAAAAAGCAGCTTGCAAAGGACAAGTTCCAGATTGGTCTTCACGACGGGCGCAACATCATGGTTGCGGATGCAAAGAAGTACTCAACTGGCGGCACGCTCAAGATTGCAGTGCCAAGCCAGAAAGTTGAGGACTACCTTGCATTGCAAAAGGGCGCAACTTGCCTTGTTGACAAGGGAGTCCATGCAGGAACTGTCGCAGTCTTAGAAGAGCTCATCGAGCGCGAGGCAAGCAGGGCAACTGATGCCAAGCTCAAGACAACCGATGGCAAAGTATTCACAACGCGCAAGGACTACCTTTTCGTGGTCAACGCAGGTTTCCAGTAATTTTTCTACAAAAGATTGATGTTTTATGGCAAGCGAACTTATCCGCATAGACAAAGTAACACTCAACTGCGGCGTCGGCGCACCAGGCCAGGAGCTTGAGAACGCAAGAGTGCTTCTTGAGCGCATCTCAGGCCACAAGGCAATTTACACGCAGGCAAAGGACCGCAATCCCACTTTCAAAATCCGCAAAGGCGACAACATCGGCACAAAGGTCACCATCCGCGGACCTGATGCAGCTGCGCTCCTTAAGAAAGCCCTTGAGGTGCCGGACCACCAGATTCCGGAGACCAGCTTTGACGACTGCGGAAACGTCGCATTCGGAATCAAGGAATACATTGATTTTCCCGGCATAAAGTACGACCCGAAAATCGGAATGCTCGGGTTTGACGTATGCATCACTCTTGTCAAGAAAGGCGTGCGCGTACAGCGCCGCAAGATTTCCCCAAAGCGCCTTCCGCGCAAGCAGCGCGTAGGAAGAAAGGAAGCGCAGGATTTCATGGCAAAGAACTTCGCAGTCAAGGTAACATCCAAGGCCGAAGAAGAGCAGTAAATTGACATTTTAAAGTTAGGTGAATCGTTTGCAAAAAGACGAAAGCAAGTACAAAATGCGCGGCAACCGCCGCTGCTGGAGATGCGGCAACTGCCGTGGCCTCATCCGAAAGTACGGCCTGTACATATGCAGGAAGTGCTTCCGCGAGACTGCGGTCGAGCTGGGCTTCAAGAAGTACTGCTAAATTGATGTGATTTTTCATGACTGACAACCTCGCAAACGCGTTGAACGCGGTAAAGGTATCCGAAGGCAAGGGCAAGCACGAAACTGTGGTGCCCGCGTCAAAGCTCATCCGTGAAGTGTTCACAATACTTCAGCGCGAAGGCTACATCGGAAACTTCGAGTTCCGCGAAGACGGAAAAAGCGGCACAATCAAAGTGTCGCTTGTTGGCAAGGTCAACAACTGCGGCGTAGTATCCCCCCGTTTTTCTGTAAAGCAGGACGAATGGGAAAAATGGGAGCAGCGCTATCTTCCGGCACGCAATGTAGGCGTTCTTGTCATCAGCACCTCAAAGGGCCTTTTGACTAACGTCGAGGCGCGCGCACAGGGAGTGGGCGGAAGGCTCGTGGCATTCGTGTATTAGATTTTGATATTTCGTGATTTGAATGGAACTTCCACAGGGATTCTCGATAAAGACCTCCGGTAACAAGGTTATTGTCAGCAAGGGCTCCGATTCAATGGAGCACTTCTACGCAGCGCCACTTGTCAAGATTACCGTAGAGGGCAGCGCAATCAAGTTCGAGCCTATTGGAAAGAACAGGCGCGCAACAAAGTCCGCAGTATGCACTACCCAGGCGCACGTGCGCAACATGATACAGGGCATGCAGACACCATACTCAAAGAAGCTTTCGCTTGTATACGCGCACTTCCCAGTCACTGTTGAAGTGAAGGGCTCCGATGTGTTCATCAAGAACTTCCTTGGCGAAAAGCTTGCGCGAAAGGCAAAGATAGCAGGAAAGACCAAGGTCAAAGTCGCAGGCCAGGACATTACTGTCGAAGGTCCTGACAAGGATGATGTAGGCCAGACTGCGAACAACATCGCAAAGGCAACCCGCATCACAAACAAAGATATCCGTGTCTTCCAAGACGGGATTTATTACGCTTAGTGATTTTTATGGCAGCAATTCACCCAAAGTTCGTTCGGCAGAACCGCTCAGTAGACAAGCGTGTCGGAGAGGCGTGGAGAAAACCCCGCGGTATCGACAACAAGCAGCGTGTCATGCTCAAGTGGGCAGGAGCGCTGCCGTGCATCGGCTACAGGTCGGCAAAGGACACTCGCGGGATGCGCCACGGAAAGAACCTGGTTGTAATCCACAACGAAGCCGAACTTGCAAAATGCAACGCAAAGACTGATCATGTTTATTTTGGGTCCACTGTAGGAAAGAAAAAGAGGGCGGTATTGCTGGAGCAGGCCAAGAAGGCAGGCGTCCACATATTGAATCCCAAAGTCCGCAAGTAATTTTTGGTGTTACTTATGTCAATCGAGACAACTAAACGCGTCGTATCGCGCTTTGCAAAAGTAGGCGAAAGCCGCATTGTAATCCGCGACTTTAAGGCCGCAAAGGATGCGCTTACCGCAGACGACATGCGCGAGCTTGTGAAAACCGGCGCAATTGAGATTATTCCCGCAAAGGGCATAGGCCGTGCAAAGGCCAAGATTAAGCAGAAACGCAAGGAAGCAGGCAGGCGCCGTGGAAGCGGAAGCCGCAAGGGAAGCCAGTTTGCAAAGACCACCAGAAAAGACCGCTGGGTAACAAAGGTGCGCGCACAGCGCAAGGTTCTTTTGAACCTGCGGTCACGTCTTGCAGAGGGCGCTTACCGCGAGCTTTACAGCCAGATAAAAGGAAACCTCTTCCGTGACAAGAAGCACCTGCTTTCGCATGCAGTTGCAAAAGGATATTTGAAATAGGTGTTTGATTAGTGACTAAAGCAAAGGGACCAAACTATGTGGTGCACTTTCGCCGCCGCCGCAAGGGCAGGACGGACTACCAGACTAGGCTCGGCCTGCTCAAGTCCGGAACGCCCCGCATAGTGGTGCGCAAGACAAACCGCTTCGTAGTAGTCCACGTATCAAAGAACTCCGTAAAGGGAGACCAGACCATTGCACATGCAACCAGCAAGGCGCTTAAAGAATACGGCTTTGCAGGAAAGTGCAATGCGCCGTCCGCATACCTTACAGGATTCCTGGTTGGCCGCATGGCAAAGAAGGCCGGCATTTCACAAGTCATACTTGATATCGGACTGCACACTTCCACTCAAGGAAGCATAGTCTTCTGTGCGCTCAAAGGCGCAATCGACGCAGGGCTTACATCCTCGTTAAATGAGGACAAGCTTCCGAAGGAGTCGCGCATAATGGGCGAGCACATAAAGGCAAAGGACGATTTCACAAAGGCAAAGCAGGCCATCGAGAAGGCATCTTTCGAGAAAGCCGCAAAGAAGGTTGACAAGAAATGAGAATGCAAACCAGGCGCAGGGAACACCGCGAAGAGCGCGTAATCGACCTTTCAGGTTGGACTCCAAAGACAGCCTTGGGCCGCAAGGTAAAGTCCGGCGAGATCACTTCAATTGACCAGATACTTGACAAGGGCCAGAAGATTCTGGAGCCCGAAATCGTTACCATGCTTCTTCCTGACTTGAAGGAAGAGGTGCTTGCACTTCGCAGCACGCAGCGCATGACTGCGTCAGGCCGCAAGCAGAAGATGGAAGCATTCGTCGCACTTGGAAACAAGCGCGGGTACATCGCACTTGGAATAGGCAAGGCCGTTGAGGCGCGCGATGCAATTGCAGAGGCAATCGCCGATGCAAAGAAGCGCGTAATCAAAGTCCGCCTCGGGTGCGGCTCTTGGGAATGTGGTTGCGGAACCGGGCACTCAGTGCCACGCGAAGTGACTGGCAAGAACTCAAGCACACGCATTACAATTCGGCCCGCGCCGCGTGGCGTAGGTTTAGTAGCAGGCGAAGTCGCAAAGAAAGTGCTCACACTCGCAGGAGTGTCCGATGCATGGACTTTCGCAAAGGGACGCACACGCAACGTGCTCAACATGGTGCTTGCGACAATAGATGCGCTTGACTCGCTCAATGCATTGAAGGCAGGAAAGGGAGCAAGCATCTACGAAGACATCGCAGCTGAAGTTGCAAAGATTCCAGATGGCGAGGTAGTGGCACCTGAGCAGACTGCTGCAACGCAGGCCGTGTAATTTTACAATCACCAAAGGTAATGTTTAGAATGGAACAGAAAACTCAAAAGAAGGAAGCTGGCTTCAAGCCATCGCGCAACGTCGAGCTTGGAAAAGGCGGCAGCGTAGTCATCGTCCGCATCCGCGGAATGAGGACCACTCCGCGAAGGGCAGAGCACACCATGCTTTTGATGAACCTTTCACGCAAGTTCCACGCAACCATACTTCCAGACGACGCAATCACCCGCGGAATGGTCCTTCATGCAAAGGACTTCATCACATGGGGCAAGGCGGGTTCAAAGACTTTCGAGGACCTATTCGCAAAGCACGGCCGCACTGTTGATGGAAAGCCGCTTACTGACGCTTATGTAAAAGTCAGCACTGATTTTTCATCCGTCAAGGAGCTTGCGGCTGCGGTGCACTCGGGCAAGACCAGGCTTTCGCGCGTCAAGGCAGTCAAGGCAGTGTTTAGGCTGCAGCCCGCACGCAAAGGATTTGGCTCAATAAAGGCCATTTTCCCAGAAGGCGCCCTTGGAGCACGCGACGAGAAGTCAATAGACTCTCTTTTGGTATCAATGATGTAAGTGATTTTTATGGCAAGGAGAATCAAGAGCAAGAAACGCAATTACCTCGGCAACCGCACCTATGGTCGCGGCAACACCAAGAACGGCCGGGGCAAGGGCACTCGCGGAGGAGTAGGCCGCGCAGGCTACCACAAGCACCGCTGGCTCAAGACAATCAAGGAAGGCCTCCACAAGTCCAGGCGCCACGGTTTTGTCAACCGCAACTCCGAGTCCGCAGAAATGGACGAGATTACGCTTGCTGCAATCCAAAAGCAGATTGATGCAGGAAAGTTCAGAAAGGAAGCTGATGGCAAGTATGCAGTCGTTCTTTCAGTGCACACAAAAGTGCTCAGCAACGGTGCAATCGCTTCTCCAGTAAAAATCAGCGCTGGCGCTTTCTCTGCATCTGCAAAGGAAAAAATCACCAAGGCAGGCGGGCAGGTAGTCGAGGACGCCTGATTTTCTCTTATTTTTTTTAATTATTTTTTCAGTGCAAGATGTGTTTTTTGCGTCATCTTTAAATGCACTGGCACAATAATCCTATATCCTCTTTCCGCTCTTTGGGAACGGGGCTAATATTCCATTTTTTTACGAGGGTGTTTGGGACGTGTTGCATGCTTTCAAGCCGATAATAGATTTATTGCCCGAAGTCAAGGCGCCAACGCGTCCGCCGACGCTGCAAGTCAAGCTCTACTGGACGCTTGCAGGGCTTTTGATTTTCTTCATACTCGGGCAGATATTCCCAATAGGAGTAAACCCAAACGACATCGTGTTCCAGCAGTTCCAGCAGCTTGAAATATTGCTTGGAAGCAAGACCGGTTCGCTCATCACTTCTGGTATCGGTCCAATAGTGCTTGCAAGCATCTTCTTGCAGCTTGCAGTTGGCGCAAAGATAATCAACTTGGACCTTTCAATCCAGGAAAACAAGAAGCTTTTCCAGGGAATCCAAAAGCTCCTTGCAATCGCTTTGAGTTTCCTCGAGGCAATAATCTACGTCTGGTCAGGGTACATCCCCGTTGACAAAATAAGCCCGCTTTTTGGAAGCGTGGGCTTTACCATCGCAGCAGTTGCGTTCCAACTCGCGCTTGGCTCCATCATCTTGCTTTACTTGGACGAAGTGCTGCAAAAATACGGCATCGGCTCGGGCATCAGTTTGTTCATCGCAGCAGGAGTTGCGCAGGCAATTTTCTTGGGCGCGTTCAGCTTCATCTCCGCATCAGGCACAGGGGATGCAAGTGGTTTGGTGTTCCGTGCAATCGCAAGCCTCACAAGCGGTTCAGCGTCAGATGCACTTTGGCTAATCCTGCCTCTGATATTTACTGTAATCGTGTTTCTTGTGGTGGTGTATGCAGAAGGCATGCGCATTGAGCTTCCGCTTTCATACGGACGCGCACGCGGGCTTGGTGCACGCTACCCTCTTAAGTTCCTCTACGTAAGCAACATCCCAGTCATCTTGGCATCTGCGGTGCTTTTGAACATCCAGCTTATGGGAATGTTCCTTGCAGGAGCAGGAATGCCAATATTCGGGACGTACAGCGGAAACACGCCGCAAGACGGCCTTGCATATTATTTGACCCCCTTGCAGTCGCCGCTCTTTACTCCCGGAGGGTACCAAGGTTACCTTGGAATCATACTCACTCCCGAAGGGCTGCTTCACATATTCGTGTACGGGTTTGCGCTAGTGTCGCTTTCAGTTGTCTTTGGCTGGTTCTGGGTGGAAAGCACCGGAATGGGCGCAAAGCAAGTGTCCGAACAGCTTGGACGGTCCGGGTTGCTAATTCCCGGATTCAGGCAGGACCCGCGTGTCACTGAAAAAATCCTCGACCGGTACATTCCTGTAATCACCGTACTTGGCGCAGGGTTTGTAGGCGTGCTTGCATGGTTTGCAGACATTACTGGCGCGCTTGGAACTGGCACTGGAATTCTCCTTACGGTTGGCATCCTCTACCGATTCTACGAGGACCTTGCAAAGCAGCAGGTCTTCGAGCAGTACCCGATGCTGGACAAGATACTCAAGTAAATGGCTTACTGGTGAAACCCCCTTTTGTTTTTCGACCCTGTAATAGAAATATTCGCCATTTCGGTGCTGTTTTCTATTGTCAACACGGTGCTCACTCGCAAGATGGGCGTCCGCAAGCGCATGAACGAAATCCAGGCGTACTTCAAAGCATACCAGGACAAGTATGCGGCTGCAATCAAGTCGAAGGATGAAAAAAAGATTGCGGCGATTGCGGACGAGGCAAAGAAGACCAACGACTTGATGATGGAAATGATGCTAATGCCATGGAAGACGATGATTTTTGCTTTGCCCCTTTTCTTCATCTTCACAGGCGACCCGTGGTTTACGCATTATGCAGGAATCGTGCCTTCAGTGTTTCCCGATTTTGCCATAGTGCTGCCGTTTGACCTTCACACTGCAGCGGTCTACTCGCTCAACATATTCAAGGAAGCATCCTATGGCGCCAGGGGTTACTTTATCGTGGGCCTGATTGCAGCAGGGCTTCTAATCTCATTTGCAGAGCAAAAATATGACGCATCGAAGGCAAAGGCCAAAAAGTGAGTTTAAAGCGCTAAGCATTGGTATTGAAATAATTTGTTCTGCGTAAATATTACTCCCAAAACCATTTGGGAAAGCAAAAGTTTGCATTTATAGGAGGTTATTACAAATGCCCGCTCCAAAAGATCGACAGGGAACGTTCCGCCATCGCGTATCGCCAGGTGGAAAGAAAGTATTGAAGAGAAAGTCAGAAAAGCCGTCCAAGACGCGCTGCGCACTCTGTGCAAAGCCGCTTGCAGGCGTGCCATGCCGTGCCCCGTCTCAGCTTAACAAGCTTTCAAAGACCGAAAAAAGGCCGGAGAGGCCGTTTGGCGGCGTGCTGTGCTCAAAATGCCTTTCGCAGGTAATCCGCGACAAAGTCAGGCTCCAGCAGGGGCTCATCTCAAAGGAAGATGTTGACTTCCGCAAGCTCAAGTTCATAACCAGCCTCAAAAAGGCCGGACAATAGGCGGGCGTATAAACGTGGCGCCGAGGATTGCAATTTCCGGAAAGAGCGGCTGCGGTGCAACAACCGCAACACGCCTCGTCTCGGAAGCGCTCGGTATACCCTTATACAATTTTACCATTCGCGACCTTGCAAAAGAGCGCGGCACGACTTTGGAAATCCTCCAAAGGAAAGCGCTTTCAGACGGAGGGGCGATTGATTACGAAATCGACCGCAGGCAGATAAATTTTGCTGTTTCGGAAAGCGCGTGCGTGGTTGGAACCCGGCTTGCAATCTGGCTTGATGACAAGCGCGTGCTTTCAAAGCTGGGCGCTTTGCAGGAACCGGAGTTTGATTTCAAGTTCTGGCTTTCAACGCCGCTGCAGGAACGCGCAAAGCGCATCGCACAGCGCGAATCGCGGCAGTATTCGGAGGCTCTTGCGGCAACGCAAAAGCGCGACGAGGAGAATGCGCAGCGGTACTCGCGGCTTTACGGGATAAACGTCGACAGCCTTCCGTTTGGAACTGCTGAAATCGACACCACGACGCACAACGCACAGCAAGTGTCCAGGATTATAATTGATTGCGTGGAAAAGAAGACTCTGCGCAAATTGAAAGTTTAAGGCAAAAACCAAAATTCACGGTTCAAACAATAATATTCAAAAGGTGTTTTACATGGGAGCAATCGAAGTAGGGCGCAAGTGCGTCAAAGTCCGCGGCAGGCACGCAGGCGAAACAGTCACAGTAGTCAAGGTACTTGACACTAACTTTGTCGAAGTGCGCGACGCAAAGGGCAAAGTCAAGCGCTGCAACGTCCAGCACGTAGAGCCGCTGGCATAATTTTCTTTTTCTCTTTCTTTTCATTTTTTGGGCTTGTTTTTTTAACCCGCCCGGCATACTTCTTTTATGGTTCAACTTTGGTCAATAATCGAGTTACACCAGGGCTGCCCAAATACCCCCGAAGCATCTAGTGTGTGTTTTGGTCCAACCGGCCAGTTTTACACGATTTTTGGGTCAGAAGTTTATGTGTTCGTAATCGCTTGCATAATCGGTTTAGTTCTAACTGGAATCATTCATCTGGTAATATCTTTCTTAGAGTCAAAAGGAATGTTCAGCCTATCAAAATGGGTGCGGGTTGCATTATGCTCGTTAATTTTCCTCCTTGGATATGCATTAGGCATTCTCATTTTTACCGGCGTTTACTGAACTGCTCATTGTTCGGTAATTTATCCTTGCACCCCCAAATTACTGTAAAGGAAATACAAACATGGCCTTAGTTACTCTTGATGGAAAAAAATATCCGTCACCAAAATTTTCTTTCACAGCCGCGCCAGTCACAGCTCTGCTCGAATATGGTTTTATTGTCCTTGACAAGCCAGCGGGCCCGTCGTCGCATGAAGTTTCCGCTTACGCTTCAAAAATACTCGGCATTCCCAAGGCAGGCCACACCGGCACGCTTGACCCTGCGGTATCCGGAGTGCTCATCGTCCTTCTGAATTCATCCTGCAAGGTGGCGCACTACCTTCCTGAAACCGACAAGAAGTATATTTGTGTAATGGAAACCGGCAGGGCGCATACAAGAAAGGAAGTGGAGGATGCATTTGAGCATTTCAAAGGCAAAATCTACCAAACGCCCCCTCTTGCAAGCGCTGTTGCAAAGAGGCTGCGCGTGCGGAAAATTTATTCTCTGAACGTGCTTGAGGTCGAAGGCAAGCGCATACTATTCGAGTGCGATTGCGAGGCAGGGACGTATATCCGAAAGCTGTGCGAGGATGCAGGCCGCGTGCTTGGAAGCTGCGGCGAAATGGTAGAGCTTCGCAGGACAAAGGCAATGGGCGTTTCGGAAGAAAATGCGATCACCCTCCAGCAGCTTTCAGATTGCTATTGGCTTTACAAGGAAAAGGCAGTAGAGGCAAACCTGCGCAAAGCGCTTCATCCAATAGAGGAGCTTGCAACCCTTCCCAAAGTGGTTGTTGCAGACGAGTATTTTACCGCACTTCTTCGCGGCATAGACGTGAAGAAATCCGACGTGGTTGCGCTTGATGACTCAATAGCAAAGGAAGCGCTGGTTGGACTGTTCAACGAAAAAGGGGCTCTGCTTGCGATTGCAACCTCGCTTGCTGATTTTTCAGACGTAAAAGAAGCAAAAGACTGCACGGTTCTTTTTGATATTGAAAGAGTTGTACGGACAAGTTAGGCGTGCTAACACATTACCTTCCTGCCATTTTGTCCCTTAGGCTTGGCAGGTTCGTCTTTCCAATTTTCGTAAGCAACGCGTAACCGTTCTTTTTTGCATTTTGGTGGATGTTCCGCATCCTTTCCGCGTCAAAGTTTGGCAAAAGCGGCGAGTGGTATTTTTCAATCACCTCTTGCGCGTGCTCGTTTCCAAGAATTCCCGAAAGCCAGTCAGTATCGTGCCTTAGCTGCCTTTCAGACTGCCTTATTTCTTCTGAGACTTTTTCAAGCTCATGCTGGCAGACAACGTACTTTGCAAGAGCTTTAGATTCTGGTGCATTCAGCATCGCGCCTGGGGTTTTTCCTTTTGTGGATTGGCTTTTTTCTGCCACTGCTTTGAATGCTGACGTGTTCATCAATCCTGCAAGCTCGTCGCTTGCTTTTTTGTACTGCTCAACCAGCCTTTGCGGCTGTTTGTTTGCCCATTTTTCCTCTGCCTGTGAAACTGTCTTTTGGGATGAATTTTTCCTGAACCGGCCTTTGTATTTTCATCAAATCGCCTATAATCTCTTCAATTTACTTTTTCCATTCCGTTGGCGCTTTATTTAATTGCTTCAGCGACGGCCTGCTTTTCATATTTTCTCCACCGGTCGCCATGGCGTTTTATAGCTTCAAGGAAGCCCCTCATCGTCGGGACATTGCCTTTGCCTTCGTCTTCAAAGTATTTCGTATAAATTGCAGCTTTCGTAAGCTTGGCTTCTATGTCCTTGTGATGGCGTGCAAGTATTGCAATCTCGTTTTTGTTAATGCCCTTAATTTTTGTCTCGATATGTTTGGCACTATTCAGCAGCTCGTCACGCAGTGCCTTCCATTTCAAATCCTGCTTTCGCAGCTCACTGTTTTTTTCAACGTCCAGCGCACGTTCCTGATATGTTTTTCCAGCCGGTTGGTTTAGTTTTGCCTCTGCTGCATATTTTTCATGGTGCTTTGCAAAGTTTGTGTATGCTGTGCGCATTTTTTTCATGCTCGCGTCGTTTGGGTTCAGTTTGATCAACACCTTGCACTTTTCACTTATTCTTCGCGCAATTTGTCCTGCAGTAAAATGCGCGGGGTAGTTCAACGGTTGTTTAAGGTCGTAAAATTTCTTTTGGGGAGCATATAGCTCGTTCTGGTAATCCGCAATATGACTTACATACCTTGCATGGTCCTTGTAAATGCTTTCTTTCAGCCCGATGATTTTTTCAAGCTTCTTTTTTGGAATCGATTTGGCTTTTGCTGGCATCGTGCATCCATCCTCTTTTTCAAGTGTCCTTATTTGTTTGTTGCAACCAGTGTTTTTCATTGTTGTCGAATCTTTTCTACAGTCCTTTCTTTCGTTTTGCGCTGTCCACCATCTGGCCGAAGTCTTTGTCGTGCCTCTTGTAGATTCCGTCTTTGGACTTGAATTGTATTATGCTCTCCTCGATGGTCGCAACTGGCGTGCGGAGTATGCCGTTGTTGTTGCCGAACTTTTTGAGGGTGCCCAGGTCGTTTGTCAGGGTCTTGTAATTTCCAGGCAGGGCGTTGAAATGGGCATAGAAAATGCTCCTATGCCTTTCCGGAAGGTAGTTTGCATTCGCGCCTGTTGCGTTAAAGTAATTCGAGAACTCATTCAACACCGCAATGTGGTGAATGCAGCTGTCTAATCCTGCAACCGCGCCTTCCATCGCAGTCTTTGCCTTTCCGGTTTCCTTGGTCTTTTTCACTATCTCGAGTGCTTTCTGCAATTTTTTATCGTCATTGCCGCGCTTTTGTTTTGCTGCGATTAGGTCGAGGTGGGTTGCGGCGAGCTGGGGGTTCTGGTGGAGCGTCTCAATGAAGCCAAGCGTCGCGTTCGCCTTTGAAGAATTAATTGCCTTCTGGATTTGACTCTCGCGTTCGACCTTCTTTATTTCCGCTTCCTTCCGGTTTTTTTCGGCCTCTTCGTACTGCTTCTTCTGATTCAAATCATACCTATCCAATTCGCTTTCAGGCTTGCCCATCCAAGAAGGCTTTTTCGGTTCTGGGGGCTTGTTGGCGTACCCTGGTGCGTTCACTTCTTGCCGAAGCCTTTCCAACCGGCCCCTTGGCTGGAATACGTATCTCGGCTTGGGCGTGTCCCTGTCCGGCTTCACGCGGGTCTCCCTTTCCACCTTGCCCATGAACTTCTTGATGAATGGAGATTCCGGTTTCTGTGCTTTCTTTACCAAAATAAACACCTTTACAATTCCTCTTTTTTTGGGTTTAAATCCGGTCTTGTGCCCCGATGCAAGTCCGAGCGTGGAGGAAATTGCATGCCTTCCAATAGCGATTACTTCTTGATGAGCGTTCATCGGTAATCGCCGTTTCTTTTTTTTTGTATCCCGAGAGGGTTATGGCGCGGTTGGTTATTGCAGGAATAAGTGCTTACTGGAAGCATTCCTAAATTCTTTTGCATACTGCATTAACTGCGTTTTAACTTCCATTTCT
>JBAZHM010000008.1:0-20074 GCA_041652355.1 Candidatus Micrarchaeia archaeon
TGGCTAGCACTCCGGAAAGCACGAATCCGGTAAGAAAGTTCATGAGTTTTAGTTCCATCATTTCAATTGCCTGTTTTGCAATGGGTGTTTATTAGCAAATTGTTTTGGAAGGCGTAGAATTTAAACATTGAACGCCCTTTTTATTTTCCTGCGATTATGCCACTGTAGCTCAGCCTGGTAGAGCGATTGTCTCGTAAGCAATAGGTCGGGGGTTCAAATCCCTCCTGTGGCTCTTAAAAGATGCAGTTAGCGCTTTTTTTATGCTTAACGTTTGCAACCCGTCTAAAGGACTATATGCTTACTGTTTTTGATTTTCTTTTTAGATGGGATTTTAACACTTATTTTCAGGTCTTCCATAATTGCATTTGCAATCGCTTCAGCAAGCTTGACTGGGACTGCATTGCCTATCATCTTATACCCATCAGCAATGTTATTGTAGTAAAAAATAAATTCATCCGGGAATGTTTGTATTCTCGCACATTCGCGGACTGAAAGCCGACGGTAAAATGGATTTTCGCCTACAAACTCAAATTTATCCTCGGCTATCTTGACCATTTTCGCTGAACCCGGATAAAGTGGAGCGTGCCGACCTCCAGCTTGAATTGTAAATGAAGCTTCATCCCACCC
Source organism: Candidatus Micrarchaeia archaeon (assembly GCA_041652355.1). Taxonomy (GTDB): domain Archaea; phylum Micrarchaeota; class Micrarchaeia; order Norongarragalinales; family CAINOH01; genus CAINOH01. The sequence continues at coordinate 628 of JBAZHM010000008.1, forward strand.
ACGCCTACGGTTGCGGGACAGATATATCGTCGAGAATCCGCCATTCATGTACTCTTGGTTTGGAAAAGGCAAGTCAAAGTTATGCTTGTTTTTTTCCTTTGCAGAACGCGCATCCGGCAGACCGCTTAACGCGTCTTTTAATGTTAACCATTTCTTTTGCATTTTTCCATTTGGTGCTTTTTTTGGGTGTTGAGAGTTAGTGGGTGCAGGGAATTCAAATTTTTTTCCGAGTTTTTTGTTATACCCAACAACGATGACTCGCTTTCTTTCCTCGGGAACGCCATAATCCCTTGCATCAAGCAACTTGTATGTTATTTCGTATCCTTCGTCCTCGAATTTTTGGAGTATTTTCTTGAACGTGGGCAGGTGCGTTGATGATATGATGCCAGGAACGTTTTCTGCAACAAAAAACAACGGCTTCTTGTCATGCAGAATGCGGATATATTCATAGAATAGCTGACCGCGAATGTCCTTTTCTCCGCGCATAGCGCCCGCCAAGCTCCAGCTTTGGCAAGGCGGTCCTCCAATAATTCCATCAGCATCAGGTATTTCACTTGATTTTACATCTACAATAGACCTGCAATCAAGCGGAACGTGATGGTTTTTTTCGAAGGTCTCTTTAATTGTTTTATCAAAATCGTTGGCATACGCTACTGCAAAGCCGGCGTTTTCAAACCCAAGGTCCAAACCGCCGCATCCAGAAAATAGTGATATTATATTTAGCTTTTTTTCCATGTTATCGCTTTTGCGTCTAACAATCTTGCTGGATTGTTAGGGTCTTTTATTTTAATATTTTTTATCGTCATCCCTTTTATGTTTTCAATTTTTTTACGTTCTGCATCGTCATATGACCTATATTTTTCTTCAAGCATAATGACCGAACAGGTGAATGCACCTCCCTTTTTTATGCCTAGTTGGTCGCCGAACAAAGAGACTGGATTCTGGATTTGCCACATTCCCCTGACTCTAAGTTCAGTTATGCCAAGCGGGTCAACTTTGTGGACTCTTCCCAGTTCAGTTGTTACCCCACCATCAAGACCTTTTGAAGAAATGAGCGAACCTATGCCTGCCTTTAATTCTTGTTCAACTTTGCGGTAAACTTCCTTTGAAGCAGCATAGCAATTACCTTGGGTGAAAAGCAAGTAATTCAGTTTTTTCTCGTGAATGCTGCCAACTGCGTAAAACAGGTCTTTTACTTTCCATTCTTCGCAAGTTTTGCATTGTCCGCTAATCCTTTGGTCCGTAGCAAGGAGGCAGTCTTTTGGATATGAGCTGTTCAATGCTAAGCCGTTGTCAAATCCTTCAATCTTTTTGAACTCAAACGCATCGCTGCCTTTGATTATTGCATCCGGAGGGTTGTTTTGGTTTCCAAGATAAGAAAAGATTTCAGAATGTTTTTCAGCTTTTTCAATGGCATTCATACCAAACGCGCCTGCAAGCGCATCCTTGCAGTATTCTTCCAATATGTCGCCCATTGCGTTTGCGCGTATTTTTGATTTCTCCTTGTATTCAGTAAGGTCGAAATTCCCATACGCTGCAATATTGGCTATTGCAGATAATACTCCTGTCATATTACCAGCTTTTCTTTTCAAGTTTATATTGTTGTATCCGACCGTCTTTCCGATGAAAAAAGCAAACTCATCAATTTTTTGTTTCGTATCCTTTCAGTGAATTTTCTATTTTCTTAAAGTCAGAAGGAATTAGGTTTTATGTGCCTAAAGCATCCAGCAGACCGCTGATGCTTCCTTTGTTTATCTTCCATGGCTTTGGGGTTGGTGTAGCAGCCACGGTATCCGCTTCGTAAGTGGTTTGCGAATTTCCGCCAAAGTTTTTATGAACTGCATCGCGCACGCTGCTTGTGGTGTTGTAAAGCACGTATACGAAGGCAACCACTATGAGCAGGATGCCTCCTAGCATGAATACATACTCCCATTGTATGTCAAATCCCATCTCATTCTGGATCATTTGTTATTATTCACAACCGGAACTTTGTTATATCAAACTGTCCGCGCATGGCAAGGCCCTTTTGGTGGCGGTAAATGTACTTAATCGACTTTATGATCACGTTTGCAGGAAACGCCGAGCATATTGCAAACATTGCAAAAAAGAAAATCTCGCGGGCAAAGTTGAACGGGATGCTTTCTTGCGGCACTGCTTCGTAAAGAAAGAACATGAGCCCGGCGATGCATAGTATTGTGAAAGTGTTTATCATGATGCGTTTGAGCCTTGAGAACGTCTCGTCAGTGTGCTTTTGGGGCACGTTTCTGCTCTGCACAAGCGAGTTTTGGGGGAATATCTCCATTGCCCTGCGGTGGTGGTGCCGGTTGTTGTAAAGCGGCTGGAACACGCTGACTGTCACAAGTATGAGTATGAATGCAAGGGGCGCAATCATTGCAGCTTCGGTTCCGGACAGCACTGGTATTGCTGTTGTTGCAATGATCACTAAAAATTCTCCAAGCGGAACAAGCAGGGTGGCTGCAAGGCTGGCTTCATCCGAGGATAGACCAATGCGCTTTCCTATGAACCCGAACACAAAAAAGTTGGCAACAATCAAAAGCACCGTAAGGCAGAGTGCAATTCCCACCAAAGCCACGAGGTCGGAAATCGCAGGAAGCACGGGCATTCCCAACCCTGCGTCATAGAACAGCGTGGTTCCAAAGCTTACAAAGAAGAACAGCAAAAAGAAGTCCCGCAGAAAGCCCAGGTCCTTCTTTATTTTCTGGCCTGCTTGTGTGTCTGATATGGCAAACCCTGCAAAGTGCGCGCCAATGACTATTGAAATGTTCAGAATCGAAGCAACTCCACAAACCGCAAGGCCCACTCCGAGCGCAAAAAGCGTGGTCTCTTCATGGCCGTAGCCGTGCTGGATTATGTACGCTTCGACTACCTTGGAAAGCCTGCGCACAATGGAGTACATTGCAACCGTAAACACTACTGCAGTAAGTGAAACGCTGAGCGCGTTGCCGCTTGCGGAAAAGCTTGTAAGGAAAACCACTAGAAGCACTGCAAGGAGGTCCTCAAGCACAAGTATTGCATGGGCGATGCTTGCAACTTTTGTATCGCTGAGCTTGAAGTCCAAGATCACTTTTGCAACTACCGGCGTGGAATGGCAGAATATCATCACACCCACTATGAGCGCAAAAAACGGCGAGAACCCGAACAGGGTGACCAAAAGCCCCCCGCCTATTGTAAGGGAAACCATTTCAGCAAATGCAAGGATGAACGCGCTTGGCCCGGCCTCTACGAATTTCTTGAACGAAAGCTCTATTCCCAGGTAGAACATGAGCACGAAAAGCCCGAGTTCCCCGAAAAGTGCGGCAAGGCCCTCGTTAGGAGTAAGGTAACCCATGCCAAGCGGGCCCAAAATCATTCCCGCGAGCATGTAGCCAAGCACTTGGTTTTGCTTGAGCGATCGCATCAGTATGCTTGCCATTATTGCTACAAGCAGTACTATGCCGATTTCAGTGAGTGGAAATGCCGCTGTACTTAACACTGTCCCCAAACTCCCTTCTTTTCTTACATTAGTTTTTTTGCGTTTTTAAGCCGTGTGCGGCCCCTGAATTTCATTAAGCTATTGCCATTACCTGGCCAACTGCAAATGATACTGCCACATAAAGGAACGTTGCAATTGGAAGCGCGTAGGCAATGGACATATACGTGTGCAACTCGTTGTTCGTGTCCTCAATCTGCGAGTTGAAGTAGGTAAGCAAAATGACTATTTCAATCGTGTAAATCCCCATGATAATAATGAATGATGCGGGGTCGGTTGTCACTTCGGACATTTTCTTTCCTTCAGGGCAAAATGAGATGGAGCTAAACCCTGCTGTGCTTGATGCGCCCGGGCTTGTGCTTTGGTTTGCGCACGAGTCGGCTATTGCGCCAGTTACCATGCGCTGCAATGCACTCACAACCGCAAGCACTATTGGCGCTATAAACATCGACATCGTGCCAAGCATGGTGGTTACATCGGAAAGGAGCTTTCTGAGCATCTCATCTATCTTTTGCTGGTTGCGGATTTGAAGCGAAAGTGAAAGAAGCGACTTTGCAGCAACGTTGACTCCCAGCTCAACGGAGTCCACCATTATTTGCATGCCTCCGCGGATGGTTTCTGAAGGGTAGTTCTTTATTGCCCCAAAAGTCGGGTCAAAAATTGCGGACTCCAGTGTCATTCCCATCTCTGAGATGTTCTGTAAAATCCGGCGGAACACGTCTGATGCAATCTTGCTTTTTGGCAGGAATTCAACAGCCTGCCTCAGCGCCTCTTCCATTGGCCTGTTCTCGCCAAGCCTGGATGCAAGCACATAAAGCGCGTCTTTGAACTCAGTTTCCATTGACCGCACCTCATCCTGCACTTTCTTGCGTGCAGAGTATTTGCCAATAAGGTACACGCTGACTGCAAGTGCGCATCCAAGCAGAAGCCCCGAGATGGTGAACTGGCCTATGAAAATTTTATAGTTGTCGTAAAAGAACGGGATGTGGAGCCGGCCTTCAACCGGGTTGGTTTGCGATTCAGCAAGCGACACGTTGGATATCAGGTAAAAGTCAGCTGCAAAGCCTGCAAGTACTAGGAGTGCCAGCGTTGCAATTGCCGCCTGCTTGTACGGAATCCTCAGCGAGCCAACTTCCCAAATGCCCTTTGGCGGGAGAAATGGAAAATCGTCCGGAATGTCCGGTGGAACGTATGTGGGCGGCCTTGTCCCAAGGATGTTCGAGCCGAACAAAAATACCCCAATCGGGATGAGAATGTCGTAAATTATGAAAAGGTACTCTGCCTTTGCAATACTCAAATCCTTGCTCATCGAACCGCCAATCGGCAGCACAATTGCCAAAAGCAGCGGCAGGAGGATTCCAAAATAATACAGGTAAACCGTTGGCTGTGAAAGCTGGCGCGCATAAATATCCATTTTTTCCTTGCTTCCTTCAAGCACGTCTGTTGCTGCACGTTCAAGCATCTCGCCGCGGCGCGCAGAGTCTGCCTCCATTACTGACGAGCGTATGAGCATGAGCGCGTGCTTGAATTCCTCACTATAAGGCCCCCAGCGGTATGCAAGTTCATCTAGCCCTTCCTCAACGCTGAAGTAGGTCCCGATTTGCGTGCGCCAAAGGACAGTCTTCAAGTCTTCGGCAATTTTTCCCCGGCCGTGTGATGCGGCAAACTCAACTGCCTTTTCCAAGTTTGGCGTAAGCCTCATGCTCATTACAAGATAGTTTACAATTTCCGGCGTATACGCAAGTGCAAGTTTTTTTTCGCGGTCCGCAGCGGAAAACGGCATCTTCAGGTACAAGTAGCTTAGAATCACCGGCGTGAGCGCGATGATGCCTGCAAGCCCAATTTTTATGTTTGAGTCAAAGTCGACGAAATACAAAAGCCCAAAAGCAGAAAGAACAGAAATTATCAGGCCGTAGACCATGATCCCGTAGTATGTGGACTTGTACTCGTCCGATGATACGTTGAAGCCCATGAACGTAAATACGTCGGACTCGTCAAGTGAAAAAGTAGTCCCTTTTGCAAGCCCCGAAAATTGCTTTCCGCCCCACTGGGTAATCTTTACAAACAAAGGGGTTGCCTGCGGGTTGTCTTTCTTTTGCTGGCTTGACTGTTGAATGGGCTTCTTGTCATTATAGAGCGACTGCTGGTATTTTGCAAGACCTGGTTTTGCCGCTTTCTTTTCTGCCAAAAATCATCACTCAATGAAATGCATTATTAGTTTCAGCCCTGTTGCTTTGGCTGGTTTGGAAGAAGCGGCTGGACCAGCACCTGTTTTACCCAATCTAGGTAATCTGCAAGCAGTCGGTCATAGTCAATGCTACCGTACTCGTCACGCTGGCGCTCCTCCAAAAGCATGTACTTGACATGCGCCTTTACCGTGTTTTGCGCTTCCAGCAAGTCCGGAATATTGTATTTGTTCTTAAGGTCAACAAGGATCTGCTTTGCATTTCCCCTTGCATTTATCTCATCCCAAATAGCGTCAAATGAAAGGCCCCTAATCCTGCTTACTTTCTCAAGCCAGGGCGAGTCCTTCATCTTGTTTTTGAAGAATTCCATGTCATCTTTGTTCGCATCAAAAGTCGCCCACTGCAAAAAGCCATCTTCCCTAAGGGGGTCTTCGTTCCACTCCTTCTTTACTTCAGTAATTTCAATGAGCCTTCGGGAGCGCTTAAGCGAGCCTTGGAACCGGATTGGGGCTGACACTATTGCAAAGTCGGTTGCCTTGAACGAAGTAGTAGGCACGCCCAAGTCGTTTACCACTCGGTCCCATATTGAATACGCGCTTTCGCCGTGGATGGTTCCCATGACTACGTTTCCAACAGCTCCTACACGCATTGCCTCGTAAAGTGCGCGGGCTTCAGTTGAACGCACTTCACCTACAATCAGCACCGAGTCCCCAAGGCGCAATGCCGTTCTCAGCGCGTCCTCTGCGCTTACTTCAGCTTCGCTTTGCGCGCCAAGAGGCGGCCGCGTCTTTAATCGCTGGACGTTGTAGTTTAGTTTCTTCAGTGCAGGGATTGGAAGCTCCTGAGTGTCCTCTTGCACGATAATCCTCAGGTTTTGCGGAATCTCAAGCATCATGGCCTGAAGCATTGACGTTTTTCCAGCCCCGCGGCTTCCGACAATCAGCATGGATGCCTGGGCGTCTACAAAGAACGAGAGCATGCCTGCATAGAACGAGCTGAACATTTTCTGGTCAACAAATTGCGGCAGTGTCCATGGCGTGGTTTTGTGGAGCCTGAAAGCAAATGCAGTGCCGTCAAGTGCAAGCGGCTTTCCAATGACTGCAATGCGGGTTTCCAAGTCCGCCAGGTCAAAGTCAAGTATTGGGTGTGCCTCGTCAAACGGCCTTCCGGACAATGCGCGGAAGCGCGATACCAGCGCCTTTGCCTCTTCCTCCGAATACACCACGTTAGTCTGGCACTGACCGTACTTTGAGTGCACCAGGTAAATCGGCTTGTTCCCAAGCGGGGAGTCAATGTAAATGTCCGTAATCTGCCTGTCTGAAAGAAAGATTTCAAGAATGCCGTACCCAATTGTGTACCGCGAGACTATGACCGCAAGGTCTTCGCGCTCCTCTGCAGTTAGCGCTATCCCGTTCTTGTTTGCAATATCTGAAATTGTCGCGCTATAGATTTTTTTGAAATATCGCCTTGCCTGGCCGATGTCCATGAACGAGACGCTTCCCGGCCGGTGGGCAGCAACAACTTCCTTGGTCTTTTCAAGAAGGAAATACTTTTCAGGAGGCAAGTCGTACTCGGGCGGCTGCAGGTAGTAAAGGTACTCCACTTTTTCGGGGTGCTTGTAGATGAACACCTTGCTTGAGGTGACTTCGTACTGGTTGATAAGCTCAAGCGACTCGGTCCCGGAAAAGAATATGCGCGAGCCAATGAACGAAGGCTTGATTGCAACTTCAAAAAGCGAGTGGTAAATGCTCCTGTCGTTTGGGATTTCCCCAAGCTCGGAAAGGTACCTCTTCATCCGCTGGATTAGCTCGGTTGCGTCCATCGAATCCTTGATGAACTTGAGCGTGGAAAGGTAAACTTCCTCATCAGCAGCTGCTTCGCCTTCAAGCTGCCGGGCTTTTGCAAGCTCGTTTTTTATGGTGCCAATAAGCTCCAAGTACGCCCTGAATGGGTCTTCGTAAATCAAATTGACTATAATCAAGACTTTGTTGTGCCTTTCGGAAATGATTTTGCTCTCCGCGGTCTTTCCAAGCTTGGAAGGGCTCCAGACTGCGTCAGCCTCAAGCTTTCCCACAAGGTCCGCAACCCCCTTGAGTATCCTGGTCTGCTCTTCATTGTAGATGCGCTCGTAGTACTCCGAAAGCACGACTTCATCCGCATCAACTTCCTCAAGCCGCTCGATTACGTTGCGCATGGCTTGGGGGTACGCTATGATGTCCGCTCCAAAGGGCTTGTTGCGGTAGTCTATTACCAGGATGCGCCTGCTTCCTTCGTGCTTTAGCACAAAATCCGTCTTCTCTTCCTTTGCTTCCCCAGCCATAAAAAACCAGATTTAGTAGAGTGGGGGCTAATATAATCATTGTTGATATGTTGTCAAGACCTCGGCCTTGAAAAGTACGCCATCAAAAAGACTACCAATAGAATTGAGATTACAAAGTAGAAGAACTCCGCCCGCTTCATTTCATCGGATTTGCCGTGCTTTTTGTGGTATCTTTTGATTGCAGCATCAAGCGCCCACTCGTGCCACATATCTCCAGCGCCCCAGCCGCCTTTTCCGCCAGCTGCCTCGACTTCCTCAATGGATTTTCCCTGTTCTAGGAGCTTGAAATAAAAGTCCTCCAGGTCTTTTCTTGGCATAATCATTTGTGTGGATTTGCGGGGTTAAATTGCTTTTTGCCGCTTTCGTTGCAGCAACGGTTTTTAACCGCAGTTGCGCTACTTTCTTTGGGCAAAACCATGGAAAACCGCGAGCTATTTTCAGAAAAGGTACGGCAGCTTCGTGAGTTTATCCACAAGAAAAACGGCAGTTCGCTGAAAATGTACGCAGACGAAGTTGCAGAAATCGCCCTGCTTGAGCGCGACGAGCGGTTCATAGTGCTTGCAAGCTTGGCGTACTCATTTTCCAAGTTCCACGAAAAAACCTATATAGATGCGTCGAAAGAGCTTGACGAGCTGATTGAGAATATACAGTTTGAGCTTGCCAAAGCAGCAGAGGCGCTTGAAAATGACGACGAAAAGGAGTTCACGCGCCTGATTTTTGGTTCCGAATCAATGGTACGCGACCTTTCAGCATCCCTTGGGCGCTACATAATCAACCTCACGTTCAAGTCCCGGCTCAAGGCGGCTGCCCGAATGTACTGCCATGGCGCCTCCCTTGGAGTCGTGTGCACGCTTGCAAAAGTGGACAAGGACGAGCTTTCAAACTACATTGGCCACACCACCATATCCGACAAGTACGAGACAATGTCCGTGCGCGAACGGATGGGGAAAGTGTTTGCAATTCTTGGAAAGTGAGATGACTTCATGCCACAAAAAAATATCGTTTGCGACTCGTCCGCCCTCATTTCTTTAGCTGACACGTCCCACCTTGCGGCATTGAAGTTTCTTTCAAACTCGGGGGTAAATTTTTTCATAACCCCCGGAGTCAAGTCCGAAATAACCACGCGGCCGATGACCATACGAAGGTACGCCCTCTCGGCAATCCGTCTGCAAAAATGCATCGATGACGGGGTAATCAAGCTTTTGGCAAGCGTGACTTTGCACGACCAGACCCAACGCATACTCAAATCAGCAAACTCGATGATGTTTGCAGGAAAAAAGCCCCTTGAGCTGATACAACTGGGCGAGGCGGAGTGCCTTGCGATATTTGCCTCAGCATCAGCGCACATGCTTTTGGTTGATGAAAAGACCACCCGCCTTCTGATTGAAAACCCGCACAAGCTGCGTGAGACCATCCAGATGAGAAACTCTGAAGGAATCCGGCTTGACTTGCAGAAAAAAGACGAGTTCGACTCGCTTACAAAAGGCGTTTCCTGCCTGCGCTCAGCAGAGCTGCTTGCATTTGCCTATTCAAAAGGCTATTTTGATGATTTCCGCAACCTCAAAGAGGAGGCCTTCAAAGCATCAGTATACGCGCTGCGTGACTCTGGCTGCGGCTTGTCTGCGTCGGAAATAGTTGAATACGAAAACATGGATTTTTGATTTTTTTGGTGAGTAAAATGCGCGTGCGTTATGAATACATTCTTGCAGTAATATTTTTCCTTGCAATTTTTATCGGGAGCATCTATTCAACAATAGAGCTTTCGCGCATGAGCCCCGACATTCTCAACGGCATGCAGGGGTTCATAGGCTCTATCATTGGCGCTGCAATTTCAATATTTGGAGTCTGGTACCTTACACGCATGCAGATTTACGAGGAGAAAAAAATCGACCTTGCCCGCCGCAGGCTGGAAAAGCTCTACGGTCCCCTCATGCTTTTGATCCGCAGCAGCTCGCTTGCACTCAAGGCAAAAAACATCGACCGCGTTGGCATCCTGTGCGATTCCAAGTACAAAAACCGGCTTGACCGAATCATCGAGGAGGCGTACTACCTTGCTGACAAGGATTTTTTGGAGGACTTGGTGCAGCTTTATGATTTTCACATGTACCAGCACAGAAACGACGAGGAGTTCATAATGCACTTTGTAGACAAAGTCGAAAAGCGCTACAAAGCATGCCTCAAGGAAGCTGGAATGTAGAATAGTTGTAATTAGATTAGATTGGTGATAGGTTTATGGCAAGGAAATTAATCGCATCCAAAAAAGAAGTATCAGATGCAAGAAAGACCTGCGGGTGCATGAAGGCGGAGGAAAACTTTGCGATTGCCGCTGCTATGCTTGTGCTCCTGACAACAATGATTCAACCAGTGTACTCGGCCGGTCTTGCAATCATACTGCTGGTGTGCTTTGCAATCTACAAGCGCATGATGGCAGACGGCACGTGGCCGTGCAAGGCTTGCAAATAGTTGTTATTTCTTTTTTTCAATGAATGAACCGGTTTCTTTTACGTTTTTCTTTTCGCTTTATTTCTTCATTCATTTTTTCATTTTTAGTACTAATATAAACTCCGAGCAGTAGTATTGGAAGTAGTATTGTACTGAATTGAATATTTACTTGCGATATGTTTGAAATTAGCTTGTCAAGTATATTTCCAATCGCTAATCCGGTTATTACTAACAATACTATGATTGCAATATCAATACGTTCAATTTTTGGTGGAATTAGATTTAGCAGTCGTCGGAGTATTGGTTCAAACAGAATCGAAAAGAAAGCACCATATATCGCACCGATAAATGCCCATAATAATGGTTGAACTATGTCTGTTTGAACGGTATTTGAAAACCATATTTGTTTCGTTCCATAGTTATTGAATTCTAAAAACCATATTCCATTAATTCGGTCTAGTCTTTGAGTTTCTGGTATTTTTTCAAGAAACGAGTATTCGTTTTGAAGAAAAAGCGTTTCAGTCATCATTGTTCCTTGAGGGCAGTTATTATTTTTAGAGTTGCACGAGGTATCTAACCATACTAGATAGTGTGTTCCTTGTTGAATTAGAAAATTATCTAATGTGTAGTCCATCGACACAGTATATCTCTTATAGTACGAGATATTTTCAAATTCTAGTGTGATTGAATAACTAGTTATATTCGGATTTTGGACACTTTCTTTTTCAATTTTTGGGGTGTAGCAATTGATACGTGTGTTATTGTTTTTTTCAAATTGACAGGCTTTGATAATTATTTCTCCTTGAACTTTTGAATTAGACAAGTCGCGTGGTTGAAAATCGAATTTAATTGTTTTAGATGCTGAATCATCTTGAACTGTGAATGACATATTAATCTGATTTTGAAGGCTATTATCTACTATTTGATGATTAATGCGAATTTCATCGATATGAACTGAATCAGAAATATTTATGAAATCAAATCGAGTTGCAGATATGATTGCTGGAAATAGAAGAAAAAGTATTAGTAGTGCCTTTTTCATGAAAAAGCTTAGTTTCTCTTCCTTAAAGAGGATAATGGACCCGGCGGGATTTGAACCCGCGGCCTCCACGTTGCGAACGTGGCGATCTACCGCTGATCTACAGGCCCAATAAAATGGACTTATTCTGCTTCATTCTTTTTTTCTTGTTCTTTGGGGTTTGCCAAGACCTTTCTCCTAGAAAGGGATTGGCGCGTGCCTACAACTGATCTACAGGCCCGTTTGAATTTTTTAATTTCCTTCAACTGGGAATACTAATCTTGTAAGCCAATAAATAAATTAGGTGGGAATGGCTGCACAAATTATGCTGCAATACTTGTGCCAGTTGCTTTTGCCCAGCAGCCTGATTTTCTTTTCCTATTTCTTTCCCATTCCCTGCGGCTCGTTTATCCGCGAAAGTATCAGCATCACTGCAACCAGCGCAACCCCAAACAGGATTGCCGTCATCCACGCAGGAACTGGCTGTGCAAGCACTGCAAGCCCGGTCATTGCGGGAAGGTTGACTGTTTTCGAAGTCTCCGCATTTCCTGTTCCGATGCTTATGGGTATTGCTTTGCTTGCCACTTTGTCCGTTGATGGCCAGAATGTAATTGTAAACATTCCAGACTCTCCAGGTGAGAGGTTAATGTACGCGGGTATGGTGGAATAGTTTAGTCCGGTGCCCTCGGCAATTGCGGGGGTGACAAAATTTTCAACAATATTTCCGCGGTTGATTACATTCATGCGCACTTCCAGCGCTGAAATTACGTTGTTTGATTCCACCGTAGGCTGGACTGTGTACGTAAAGTCAAGGGAGCGATTCTGCGTTTGCACTTCAATCGTAGTATTGGCGCTTCCTATTGTAATGCCATTGGACATTATCCGTGCAAGCACCCTTCGTATGCTGGACTGCTCTTGATATGTCCTTCCTGTAAACGAAAGCATGTACGTTTTCGTGGTGAACTGCCCAAGCGTTGTCTTATCCCCCGTAAACGTGTACCAGCTGTATGTCACTCCCTCCAGGTTAAGCGTGAGGTTGTAGAACGTTGATTCGGTCGGGTTTGTAATCCTTACTTCGTACTTTGCATTTTCAGAGTCAACTGTGCTTATTTCAGGCATTTCAAGAATAACAAGCGAGGTGTTGCGGATTGGAATTGGCAATGACTCGTTTGCCGGGCTTACTGTAAAGCAGTAGTTGCGGTTGAGTATGGCAAACTGGTTCGAGCTTACTGAGAACGTATACGAGTACGTTTTTTGCAGCTCAAGCAGTGATGGCGATATGTAAATGTTGAAGAATCCGGTTTCCCCGCTTTTCAGGTTAATTGATTGCTGGCTTATCTGCACGTTTCCATTAAGAGGCGATTTTTCTCCAACTGCAAGGCTGAACTTGTTTTCAGCATCACCGTCGTTTCGCAAACCAAGTTTAAGCGTGGCAAGCTGTGTGCCTTTGTAAACTTTCTGGCATGTTGGTGCAGGCTCGCCAATCATGCTTGCCATTACGCGGGCACCGTATACTGAGAAGGATATGGGTATCGGGAAGTCCCGAATGCAGCAGGCGTTGGTGTACTTGATCATTATTGGGATGTTGTACTCGTTTCCTGGAGTGCCTGCTGGAATCCTGAACGAAACCCTTGCGGTGTCGGATTCGCCCGGCATTATCTCAAATTCATTTTTTGAAAACGTAGCCTCAAATGGAGACGTTGGAGCGGAAAGCGACACGATTACTCTTGCAGAGCCTTCGTTGATCAAGTATATTGCGTAGGATGGAAAGTCGCCTTGCCTGTAAAGTTCGTCCTTGCGGTTGTCTATTGACGCGCTCAATGCCTGTTCAACAGAGCAGCAGGCGGATTCGGTGCCGTTTGAGTATATTGTGATGTTTATTGGAATGTCTTTTTTGCAGTTTGCAGCCTCCGCAGTCACAAACAACTGGTAGCTTCCCTCGGTTGCGCTTTTTGTGTGCAGCACCAGTTCTGAGTAAGTAGTGTTTCCTGCAGGAAGGCTGATGTATGATTTTGAGAACTCGCCGTAAAGCCCGGCAGCCATAATTGCGGAGACGCTCACAAGCTGGGTGCCAGAGGACGGGTTGGAGATTGTAAGCTTGTACTTTGCGTCGGTTCCTTTGGACACGTTGCGGTAGACCTCATTTGCATACGCGTTGAAGAGTGCGCACGACCCCGGCGCAAGGCAGGTGTTTGATGATGGCGTTGTTCCCTGCGGGCAGCCACATTGCGAAGACTTTTCTTCAAGCTGTGCTGTTGAGTTGCAGTAAAGCGGCTTTTGTATTGAGCAAGTGTTCTTTGCAGTTCCGTCGCTGCAGGTTTTTTCCACGCAATACTCGTTTTTTGCAACAAACCCTTCAGGGCAGCCGCACAGCGCAGACTTGTTCACAAGCAGGTTATTGATGCAATAGTATGGCTTGGTTGCAGAGCAAGTGGAATTGCGCGTGCCATCCGAGCACACGTTTGGTGCCACCCCGCAATCTGTTGGGCAGTTTGTCGGGCTTTCAGCGTAGTCGCAAATCCCATCCCCGCAATACCGCAGCTCGCCGCAGTCAACAGGGCAAGTGTCCGGGCTTTCGCCAATGTCCGTGTCGCATATGCCATCGCCACATGATGCAGCAGGCGCGTTTACAGCCACGCTTGCAGGGGTGCATGCCGAGCCGTCAACTGATGCAGTTGCGGAAAAGTACCCCGTTGCCGGGTAATAGCAATCCGCATGGCATGAGCCTGATATGAGCTTGCATCCAAACGCAGCTACGGAGTGGCCGTTCCCGCAGTTGATTACAAACGCATTCGAGCTTTCAGTTCGGCCAGAGTAGGAAATTGAAATCATCGAGGTCTTTCCCGCATCAATAGTGTCGGGGAAAGCCGAAAGCGTGCACGTTGCTGCGAACGCAAAAGGCAGGATTGCAAAAAGCACAAGAAAAGCTATTGGTCTGTTCATACGCATAAGCCCCACCGCAGGCAATGTTTGTTTGACGCCAAACCCTAAAATGGCGCGCCTGTTTTTGTATTAGTATAAGGCGATATTTGCCTTATATAAGAATTGCTGGCAGAATGCTTAGCGAAAGGGCTTGTTTTTTGAAGTTACTGGGATGCAAAATTTGGTAAGCTTTTTAAATATCTTTAAGCATTGTAATGATACTCAATCAGAGGGCAAATAGCAGACAGGCTCAAAATGGCTATTTCTAGGTAATTTCCGTCTACGCCCGAATAACAAGTCAAAGTCAATAACAGTATACAATATTGCGTGCAATAGGTTTCATGTTTATTGCCATCATTGGCAAGATACAAAATGGTTTTTTTGGAGGTAATTTAATATGGCAGCTAAACCGCACCTGAACTTGATCTTCGTCGGTCACGTAGACCACGGAAAGTCAACCACTGTCGGAAGGATTCTTTACGACACCGGCGCACTCTCAGAGAACGACCTTCGCAAGCTCAAAGAAGAGGCTGCAAAGGTAGGCAAGGCAACCTTCGAGTTCGCATTCGCAATGGACTCCCTTAAGGAGGAACGTGAGCGCGGAGTCACAATCGACATCGCCCACAAGGACTTCAACACCCAGAAGTACTACTTTACAATCATCGACGCGCCAGGCCACAAGGACTTCGTAAAGAACATGATTACTGGAGCATCACAGGCTGATGCTGCGGTACTCGTGTGCTCTGCAAAGGAAGGAATCCAGGCGCAGACTATTGAGCACGCATTCCTCCTCAAGGTGCTCGGAGTAGGCCAGTTCATCGTAGGAATCAACAAGATGGATGCGGTCAACTTTGACCACCAGGCGTACGAAAAGACCAAGGCAGAACTCATCACAAAGATGAAGCCGATGGGCTACAAGACTGACACAATCCCATTCATCCCCTACTCGGCGTACGGCGGAGACAACATCGCAAAGAAAAGCGACAAGACTCCATGGTACTCCGGCCCGACTTTGCTTGACGCATTCAACAACCTTGTTGAGCCCAAGAAGCCAACAGACAAGCCCCTGCGCATCCCAATCCAGGAAATCTTCACGATTACCGGACAGGGAACCGTGCCAGTCGGCCGTGTTGAGTCAGGCATCCTCAAGCCAAACACTCAAGTCATCGTCATGCCCGAGGGGCTCATTGGCGAAGTCAAGAGCATTGAGATGCACCACCAGACCCTCACTGAGGCAATTCCTGGTGACAACATCGGCTTTACTTTGAAGGGCGTTGACAAGAAGGCCATCAAGCGCGGAGACGTCGTAGGCGTGCCGGCAAACCCGCCCCTCGTAGTCGAGTCGTTCAAGGCTCAGATTGTCATCCTCAACCACCCAACTGCCATTGGCAAGAACTACACTCCGGTGTTCCACTTGCACACTGCGCAGCTTGCGTGCACCATAACCGACATCCTTGAGAAGAAGGACCCCAAGACTGGACAGCCAGTCAAGGAGGGGCTTGACTTCCTCAAGACCGGTGACGTTGCCGTAGTCATGATAAAGCCAACAAGGCCGGTATGCGCTGAGAAGTACTCGGACTACCCCGCACTTGGACGCTTTGCCATGCGCGACATGGGACAGACCGTCGCAGCAGGAGTAATCCTTGACGTGGTGCCCAAGAAGGCTTAAGTGAAAATAGGGGTCTATTCCCCTTCCTTTCATTTTTTATGTTTTTAACGAGGTTTCTTTTACATGGGCAAAGCAAGAATCAAGCTTCAGTCACAGAATTTCGGGGATCTTGACCAAGTCTGCAAGGACATAAAGGAAATTGCAGGCAAGTCGGGCGTAGCAATGCGTGGCCCCGTGCCACTTCCAACCAAGGTCCTTTTGATTTCAACACGCAAGACACCTTGTGGAGACGGCTCGGATACGTACGAGAAGTGGCAGATGCGCATACACAAGCGCCTCATCGAAGTCACTGCGGACGACCGCGTTTTGCGCGACATCATGCGCATCAAAATCCCTGATTCTGTACACGTCGAAATGACTCTTGGATAAATTCCAAGGTCACTACCCTCTTTTTTATTTATTCAACATCCTAGCTTGTAGCATGGATACTTCTGTGAAAGGCAAAACCCAGGACCGCATATGCCCCCGCTGTGGCTCCAATGATATTTTTCCAGACCAAATCGGTGGCGCGCTAATTACCTGGACTTGCAGGAAGTGCGGCTTGACTTTTCCTTCGGCAATAGAAATATTCAAGACTGGCAAGTGAATGGCATGGCCTTGTTTTCTGGCTCAACGACGCTGCTTTTTTTGATTTTTGCTGGGCTTGTTGCCTTCGCCATCCTGTTTTGGATCCTAGTATATTCCGGGGTCAAAAAGCGAAAGGCAGGCAAAGTGGTCAGTCGGCGCTGCCCGTTCTGCGGCTCAGAGCGCATACAGCCCGACAATTATATGCATGGAAAGGACCCGTTTGTTTCGCAAAACCCGTGGTATTTGTCTTTTCCGATTTTTTTCATGTTCGGCCTTCCTATAGGCAGCGCACCCTCTTGGGTATGCCAAGAATGCCTAAGTGAGTTTTTCGAGCCGATTGAGATATATAAACTGCGTGGCGCATGAGTTTTTTAGCCAGTTTTATGGAAATCTTTTTTTAGGTTGCCTATTAGTGGATTTGCATCCGGCATAGCCTTTTAAATCGCGAGTCCCTCCCTGTTTTTATGGTAAAAAAAGCCACTAAGGCAGCAAAAAAAGTAAAATTCACTGAGCCAAAAAAGCTATCCAAGCCCAAGGCGGCAGTGCCTCCCAAAAAGCTCATTCCCCCAAAGGGATTATCCGCCCCAAAGGCAGCATCACCTGCAAAGGAAGAGGCTTTCCGGCCTCCAGCGTATAGCAGGGGCAACTTTGGCATGCCCAAGCGGATGTGCCCGTTCTGCAACTCAACTGACGTTAACCCTGATTCTATGGGTGGCGAGATAATGTCTTGGACTTGCAAGTCCTGCGGAAACAGCTTCCCAGCACCCCTTGAAGTATCCGGAGGAAAAGCAGACTGTGCAGATGAGGATTCCGAGTACGAAGAAGACGAGGACCTCAAGTAACTCCGTGCAATCCTATTTTTGGCAAGTGCACCAATAGTTCCCTGTCCAGAACCGTTTTTATTCCTTTGAACGCACAAATAGTATTCTCTTTTGCTGAGGTGGCAGAGCGGTCCAATGCGCCGGTCTTGAAAACCGGTCCCTGAAAGGGGGCGCGAGTTCGAATCTCGTCCTCAGCGTCCTGACAACGAAGTGCTTAATCCCTGTCCGGTCTTTAAGTAGGTCGGCGGGGATTGACTGCAATATGAGCAACAAACCGGACAACGGCGAAATCTATCAGTTCGCCAAAACAGAAACCTATTGGCTTAACCGAATCAAGGACGGCCACACTCTCAACTCCCTATACTCGCGTTAGTCATATGATTAGGGGATATATGGTGTCGAACCAATTCACAGAAGGCGAACGACTAATATCGTTTATTGAATTCCATTCACTAAGAAATATCATTAATTACACTAATGAGGACACCGAAAAAGAAAAGTATTATCATTAAACTGGAAAAGATTAATGCAACAATCGGCCAGCCTCTGCTCTTAGTTGCTGATTTCAAGAACGCTACGCAATTGTAAACGGAATATGTTGCTAAAATTAGTTCAATCAAACCAACAGATAGGGTAATGAGTAAAGAAAAAGACGAGGGGGTAACCATAATTATTACACGAAATACTAAATCCAACAGAAAAATACAAGCCGAGCTCCATAAACCCCGTTGTCTTGGTTCAGTTCCAAAGAATCTATTTTCTATATTCGAGAAGCTTAGGCAATCTTCCGAATCCCAATTATCGGTCTTGTTTTTTCTTTTGATTTTTTCCATTGAAAAACCCTAATCTATTTTTTGTTTGAACGTAAGCCAATGCCAACCTTTTACGAGAAGTTTACAAATTATCGCAACTCCCGCCAGAAACCCTATACTACCAGCAAAAATAGTTCCAACTATGAACATTCCAATTGCCTGACCGTCAAAGCCTAAAACCATCTTTTCTCTAAGCAACACGTTGCCGATAGCTCCCCCAATTAACAGGGCTACCGTCCCAAAAAATATTGCGCCAACAAAACCAGCAGGCTCATACAATGCTTGTATTTTCAAAATCTCAAACGTTCTATAATCAAGCATATATTCAAGCCAGATTAACAGCACTATTACGCCCATAATATTCAAAAAAACGATTTGCATTATTGGAGTGTTAACCGGCAACTGCTCTTTTTTCTTCATAATTTATTAGACCCCCAAACTCGTCTTAGGACATTACAAACGAATTAATTAAACAACGTTCTTTTGTAAAAACAACGCTTCTGATGCATATCGTGGGTGAATTCAGCTTTGGGTTCATGGTGCTGCGGCTAATTCGATATTGCCCCGTTCATTAAACGCGAGAAACAAACGCTGGCCTTTTGTCCATCCCTTTGCGGTCACTAAGTCTTTGGGACGCTTATTGAAAACGTGTTGTCCCTTTCGTGTTGTTGTAAAACTACCATCGAAAATCACCACTAGGAAAACAAGTACGAACCTATTTTAAGACCGGAAGAATAATGATTATACCGACCGAATGAAACCACTCAGATTAATATCTCGTTCTAGAACGCCGTCATCAGCGTACTTTTTTTCAGGTAGAATTAGCATAATTGGCGTGTTGCTTGGACTTTAGCTACCCTGTATATTTAAACCATATTTTTTCACAAGGCCTTCCCATGTTGAGTATTCTCCCATTTGAAGCATTCCGCCCGTTTTTTCACTTATTTCATCAAGTTTTTTGAATGTCTCAGCGTCGTTGTATTCTTCATCAACTGAGTCAAACGACGACCCTTCACTTAGAACGGTCATTGTTGGATTAGAGGGCAATTTACTCAACGTCGTTGGTGAACTGTAGTAGTCTCCTTCGCTATCAGTAATTATTGTTGTGTCTGCTGATTCAACGAAACAATAACCCGTATTTTCAAAACTATATTGTAACGGACATTTGATTCCAACCGCTTCGTGTTGGGGATAGTCAAA
>JBAZHM010000009.1:0-19082 GCA_041652355.1 Candidatus Micrarchaeia archaeon
AATAGTAATTGGATTTTCACCAAGCAATGAAATCACTGGCGCAGTTGTGTCAATCACATTTACTGTGCGCGCGACTTGTGCTGCGTGGTTGTCGCTTGAGTCTTCAACATCATATGTAACCGTATAAGTGCCAACAACACTTGTGTTCACCGAATTGACGGCAACTATCCTGCTTGTAATAATGCCGTCGTAATTGTCAACAGCAGTTGCACCTGCATCAAAATATGCCAAACCAACTTCAATGATTATTGGCGTCTCGCCAACTAACGTAATTGATGGTGCAGTAGTGTCAACAACATTCACTACCCGCGTTGCAGTTGCAGTGTTTCCGTGCGAATCAGATGCAGTGTATGTAATCGTGTTTGAGCCAATTGCATTGATGTTAACCGAACCTGTTGCAACGACAATTGCTATTCCATCAACTGCATCAAATGCAGTTGCTCCAGCATCAGCATATTCTGTATTCACTTCAGAAAAATCAGGGTTTGAACCAAGAATCGTAATTGATGGCGCAGTGGTATCAACAACATTCACAGTGCGCGTTGCTGTTGCAGTGTTTCCGCTTTCATCGGTTGCAGTATATGTAATAGTATATTCTCCAAGGACATCGGTGTTTACCGTACCGCTTGCAACAACTGGCACCATGCCGTCAACTGCATCAAGCGCAGTTGCGCCAGCATCAGCATACGCAGTCTTTGCCTCTACAGTTGCAGGGTTTGAACCAAGAATAGTGATGATTGGTGCAGTGGTATCTACCACATTCACTGTGCGAGTAACTTGTGCCGCATGGTTTCCGCTTGAATCAGAGACATCATAAGTTACGGAATAGGTTCCAACAGCGCTTGTGTTTACGGGATTGACCGTAACTATGCTGCTTGTGATAGTGCCATCATAATTATCAATTGCAATTGCTCCAGCATCAGCATATGCTGAACCGACTTCTATTTCTACGGGGTTTTCTCCAACCAGTGTAATTGTTGGCGCAGTGGTATCCACGACATTCACCGTGCGCGTTGCAGTTGCAGTGTTTCCATGCGAGTCGGATGCGGAATAAGTAATCGTGTTTGAGCCAAGGGCATTGGTGTTTACCAAGCCAGATGAAGTTACGGATATCGCACCGTCAACTGCGTCAATTGCAGTTGCGCCCAAGTCAGCATAAATGGATTTGACTTGAATAGTTTCAGGGTTAAATCCAAGCAGCGTAATCACGGGTTTTGTCGTGTCTGAAACTGTAACTTTAAACGAAGTTGGGATTGCTGCGTTTCCTGCAGAATCAGATTTGGTGCAAGTTACCGTGGTATCTCCAAATGCAAATTGTGCGCCTGAAACAGGAGAGCAGCTTGCAATTAATTCCCCATCAACCGCATCCACTGCAATGGGTGCAGCATATGTTGCGATTGCACCTGCTGATGACGTTGCTTCAATTGCAACTGCATCATGTGGCCGGATTACTGGTGGCGCTTTGTGCTCTACGGTAACTGCGAACTTCACTGGTTTTGCGGCATTGCCGTGCGAGTCGGTTTTGGTGCACGTTATTGTAGTTGCGCCAAGAGCAAATTGCGAACCTGAGGCGGGGGCGCAGTCTGCAGGAAGGTCGCCATCAACTGCATCGGATGCAATAGGAGGAGTATAGCTTACTATCGCACCATCTGCTGACGTAGCCTCTGCAAGTTCATCATTGTGTGCTGCAATCACGGGTTTTGTAGTATCCTTTACTGTGACTTTGAATGTTTTTGGAGTAGCAACGTTCCCTGCTGCGTCGGTTTTTGTGCACGTTATGGTAGTTGCTCCAATTGCAAATTGTGAACCTGAGGCGGGGGTGCAGTCTGCAGGAAGGTTGCCGTCAACTGCATCGGATGCAATTGGGGGAGTATAGCTTACTATCGCACCACCTGCTGACGTAGCCTCTGCAACAACGTTTGCATGGGCAGCAATAACTGGCGCAGTCCCATCAACCACATTGACTGTGCGTGTTGCGGTTGCAGTGTTTTCATGCGCATCTTTTGCAGTATAGGTAATAGTGTAAGTGCCAATGACGTTGGTGTTGACTGAACCGGTCTTTGTTACGGTAACCGGGCCATCAACAAGGTCAGTTGCAGTTGCACCAGAATCAGTGTACGCGCTTTTTTCCTTGACTGTTGCAGGATTGTTCCCCAAAATAGTGATAGATGGTGCGGTTGTGTCAACAACGGATATTGAAAAAGAGCACGAGCCGCTGAACCCAAAAAAATCAATTGCACTGCAACTGGTTGGCGTATTTCCAACAGCAAAAATGCTTCCTGATGCAGGAGTGCAGTTAACGTCCCCAAAAACTCCGATTTTGTCTGTGGCAGCAGGCGTAGGATAGGTTACCGTGGCACCTGACGAATTGATTGCTTCTATTCCAAAGTAGCTTGGGCAGCTTGCAAAAACCGGGCCCAGCATATCGTATTCTTTGGCGGTGCATACTGTAAAGCTGCTGATTATTTTAACACATGCAGAAATCCAGCCTGGTTCGTCTTTAATCGTTGAGAACGTTGCGTCTGCGCGCCTAACGTTTTGGGCAGAGTCATTAAAGCGCATATAAATTTTGTAGGTATTGTCCCCGATTTGCCAGGGTGGTAGTGCGTCAAAGCCAGGCACAACCGTTACGTCCGTATTTATGTATGTGCAGTTAACCCAGCCTAAGCTCATGTTAAAAGTGCATTCTTCGGCAACTACATTGCCTTCATCAAACGGCTCTGGCAGGTACTGCTCTATTTGTGCAAGATATGGCCCTACGTCAACCAGCCCCGTGGGAAAGGTGGCTGCGGATATGTTGCATGAAAGCATGGCTACGGATATTGCGAACAAGAATATGTGCGTTGCCAATTTTGTTGCCATTTGCCAACCTGTTTTTTCCCAACAATCCCGCAGGCCGTTCAAGCCAGCCCAAGGTACGAATATAATTTACTCTAATATAGTAGATACATTTTGTTAAACATTAATATATTCGCAAGTATTGCGTTTTTTTGCCTTGTTTTCCAATTGGTGCTCCCTGCATCGAAATCACCCCAAAACCACCCTGCTGCTGCAGTGCGCCTTCTGCCAAAAATAGCGGCACATGCTTTTTGACTGCAATGCCCAAATACCCGACTGATTTATACATATACTTGGGCATTTACTGTAATATTAAACTAAAAAAGAGCCAAGCATTAAACTAAAAAAAGCCAAGCAAACAAAATCGGTTAACAGTTGGTTTTCCTATGATTGATTTTTTCTCACTTTTTCTTACAGTGATGGGCCTCACCCTCTTCGAGGTCATCACATCCGTTGACAATGCAATCATCAACGCCCACGTTTTGAATACAATGGGCCAAAAAGCGCGGAAATGGTTCCTAGTATGGGGCCTTTTGATTGCAGTCTTTTTAGTGCGCGGTCTGCTTCCTTGGCTCATAGTGTTCTTCATGAACCCCCAGCTGGGTTTTTTCGGCTCGCTTACAGCAACATTTTCCGAAGACCCGATGGTTTTGGCATCAATAGAGGAATCCAAGCCAATCCTGCTCATTGCGGGCGGAATATTCATGGTTTTCCTGTTCCTCCACTGGCTATTTCTTGAGCCGAAATACTATGGCCTGCGCGGTGAAAAGACAATTGAAAAGAATGGCATCTGGTTCTATGCAATAGTCTCGCTTCTGCTGACTGTTCTCATTTACCTTGCTGTTGAAAAGAACCCGATGATGGCACTTGGCGCAGCAGTAGGCTCTTCTCTGTTCTTCATCACGCACGGGTTCAAGCAGAATGCGGAATCCAAGGAAAAAGACCTTTTGGACAAGAAAAAAACAGCAAGCCTTTCCGACCTGAGCAAGCTTTTTTACCTTGAAGTCATTGACGCGACGTTCTCAATAGATTCCGTTCTTGGCGCTTTTGCATTCACACTCTCCGTGCCACTTATATTGATTGGAAACGGCATCGGTGCGTTCGTAGTGCGCGAACTGACGATAAAGAACGTGACCAAAGTCAAGAACTACAAGTACCTCAAAAACGGGGCAATGTACTCGATTTTCTTCCTCGGGGTTATCATGATTTATGACGCATTCGGGGGCCACATCCCCGAGTGGGTTTCGCCAATCATAACCTTTGCAGTAGTGGGCTGGTTCTATTTCAAATCGCTGAAAGTGATGGGAAAAGAAGTTGAAGGAAGCCCGAACTAGCAAGTTAATCGTGAGGTCTCCAACCGGAATCCCTCTTTTTTTCTCTTTTCGAAGTGACGTATATGTCCTTATGATCTAGTTGTTCCCTATTCACAAAGTGATTTTCAAAAAGTTTTTGGTCATATTCCCTTAATCGCTTATCTAATTTTTCAAGCTTATCGCCATATAGAATCGAACGATGGTATCTCAAATCAGCAATAGTTGCGCTTAGCCGCGTTTTCAAGTCTTCAAAAATTTCTGGTGCAAGTTTGGATCTGCTCTGAGTTATTATGTTATTTAGTTTTACGTACTGGCGTAATGCAAGTTCTATCTTAGGTCCATTAATATTGCTTAAATTTTTTGGGTTTATCTCCTCATCATGTATCATGCATATCAAGTCCATTCAGATTTCATGATATTTAGTAAATTTCTTTTTACTCGAACCGACTATATACCTTGGCCACAGCTTTCTATTTGCAAGATGATCAAGAACAAGGACTTGGGAAATCCCAAGATGATCCGCAATCTCTTCTGGTTTGTGGCCTACTGCATAAAACGACACTATTGCCTTCTTTGCGATTTTTCTTTCCTCGGGTTTAAGCTCACTAAATGATTCAATGTTTTTGCCAGTATGTGAAGGGTAAATACCAAGGCCACCCATCTTGATCGCGCGTTCATCACACGCTTCTAATAACAACTTGGTTCGCAAATTTCGATATTGACTCCGTTTTATCCTATATGCCCTCTTACGATCTTGGATTGCGGACTTAACCACTTTTAAGTTATGTCCAAGCGAAGACGCAAATAGTGCGTTTCGAATGTCCCTTGAACGAAGGTCAGTACGAGCAGTAATTTCAGCTAAAATTGGTTTGAATCGAGCGGATATACTCGCATCCGCTTTTTTGTCAATTCGCTTTGCCTGCTTTCTAAGTACTTTTTCAACGGGCATAAAATAACCTGCAAATTTGATAATGAACTTGGCAATACGGTAATATACTATCAGCGGTTACTCAAATAAAATGGGCATAGCAGACGGCAGCACGGGCTTTCTATCCAAGGCAATCTCCTTCGTTCTTGCAGCAGTGCGAGCATTGCTTCTTCTTTGTGCGGGTTTGCTTTTGTTTATCGCAGTTCTTGCAGCAATCATTGCAACAAGCGCAAGGTTTTCGTTGCTAAATGAGAATTTCTATCTCGACCAGATGGACAATGCACAAGTTTACGATGCAGTCAAGGCAATTGCCATAGACTCCCTTGCAAAAACAGCAACCAAAGACATTGCAAATTCAACCCTGAGGCTTTCGCTTGAGGAAGAAGTTCGCATCGAGCTTGCAAACGACTTGCCCATAAGCTGGTTCCGAAGCGAAACCAGGCGGATTTTTTCAAACGCATTTGCATACATAAAGTCAGAAACCAGCCAAATAACGCTGACACTCTCGATAACTGCGCTTAAACCGGGCTTGAAGCAGGCTGCAAAAAACCTGCTTCCAAAATTCATGGGCTCGCCTGCGGCATCAGTTGCAGGCAGCAAATTGCTGACAACAAGCAATGCACAACCGGAACAAGCCAATGATTTGGCAGAATCTGCAGACAAGACGCCACAAGCCAATGAGCCTGCTTTCGAGCCCATACAAAATGCGACAATCGCAGGCCTGCCTTCTTCCGAGGTGCTTAGCCAATACGCGTCTGCTGAGCTGATGCAACAAATAAATCAGGTGGACTTGGCTATCCTATCCCAGGTGTGCCTTGATGTTTCAAGCTGCATAACCTTCTGCAGCCAGGATTTGGAAGGGCAGCCTGCTGAAGTAATTGAAGAGTGCGCCAAAGTGAATACAATAGTGGAAGCTGCAAAAGCAGAGTATCTTAATAGCACGGGAACGCAAATCAGCCCGGCTGCTGTTGAAAACATTACCCAGAGCATTACTGCTTTAGAGCAATCCGCTGCAATGAGCACTTTCATTGAAAGCCAAGTTGACGCGCTTCCTGACAATTATGACCTGGACCAGATGAGCCAGCAAAGCATTTCAAAGTCGCTTTATTCCATTCGCGAGCCGGTTAGCCAATTCCTTTTGGCTTGCGACCTTGTCATTGTTGCATGCATTATCCTTCTGATGCTGCAATGCATCATCGCGTTTGAATTGCATGCTGCACTTAGGCATGTTGGCTGGCCTTTCTTGCTTGCAGGTGCTGCAGGTTTGCTTCTGTCCGCATTCGGGCCGAAGATGGCAATTGATGCTGCATCACAGTTTATGGCCGCAAATGCAACCGGGAGCCTTGCCCAGGCTACAAATATCCTGATTAGCCTGCTGAATTCAATGCTATCTGCGTTGGCAAACAACATCATGCTGCTTTCCGGAATCATCGGAATAACTGGCCTTGCAGGAATATACCTTTCCTTCATGCTGCCAAAAGAAGATGCGAAAAAACCAAGCGTGGATGAGCAACAAAATGAAAAAACCGGATACCCGGACAATTAACCGCCTTGAACTATAGCCATTTTCCATTCGCTAACGCATTTATACCGCCGTTCATTGATTGTCTAATGATTTCAGGATGCGAAGGCATCACGTGCCCCGTTGACAAGGAGCACATAGCCTATTTTTCCATGGAGGTTGGCATAAGCCACACCATCCCGACTTACGCAGGCGGGCTGGGAATACTTGCAGGCGACGTCCTCAAGTCTTTTGCAGACTTGAAAATTCCTGTTGTCGGCATCACCCTACTGAATGAAAAGGGCTATTTTTACCAGACTCTTGATGCGGATGGCAACCAAAAAGAAGAGCCAGTGCAGTGGAACCCGCATGACCACATGGTGCTGCTTCCAAATTCAATCTCCGTAACCATTGAGGGCAGGCAAGTAACGGTGCGTGCATGGAAACATATGATTCGCGGGCTTTCCGGAAACCAGCTTCCAGTATACTTTCTTGATACCAATGTTCCTGGAAACTCCGACTACGACAAGACGCTGACGTCACACCTTTACGGAGATGGCCGGCAGTATAGGCTTTCACAGGAGATCGTGCTTGGCATTGGCGGCGTGCGCATCCTTGAGTCGCTTGGCTACCATAATATTAGAAAATACCACATGAACGAAGGCCACGCCTCGCTTTTGGCAGTTGAACTGCTGCGCAAGACCTACCGCGATGCAGGCTCGGAAGAACTCAATTACGACTTGGATGCGGTTAAGGAAAAGTGCGTATTCACTTCGCACACGCCAGTTGCAGCAGGGCATGACAAGTTTGATTTGGACTTATTCTTGCGCCTTACTGGCGATTTTGTTCCAAAGATGCTTCTTTCAAAGTCAACGCATGACAACCAAGTCAACATGACCCTTCTTGGCCTTACGGTGAGCAAGCACATCAACGGGGTTGCAAAAAGCCACGGCTTAGTAACGCGCGAGATGTTTCCCGAATACAGCATAGACACGATTACCAACGGCGTGCACCCTTCAAGCTGGGTGTCGCCTGCTTTCCGCGAGCTTTTTGATGCAAACCTGGCAGGCTGGGAACTTGACCCGTTCACACTTCGCAACGCGCTTTACATCCCGCGCAAAAAATTGTGGGAAGCCCATGAAAAGGCCAAGCAAACGCTAATTGACAGCGTTAACGCAAGCTCAAACCTTGGGTTCCACCCGGCGCGCTTCACAATTGGTTATGCACGCAGGTTTACCGAATACAAAAGGCCCGACCTTTTGATTTATGACATTGCAAGGCTTGAGGAAGTTGCAAAGAAGGTTGGCGACATCCAGGTGATTTTTGCAGGAAAGGCACACCCTGCAGACTGGAAGGGCAAGGAACTCATACGGAAAGTATTCCACGAGTGCAAGGCAGTGAATTCACGCAACACCCCGCTTAAGATGGTGTTTTTGGAAGGCTACGACATGCAGCTTGCAAAGCTCATGGTGGCAGGCTGTGATGTGTGGCTCAACACGCCCCAACGGCCGTACGAAGCATCAGGAACTTCAGGAATGAAAGCCGCACTCAACGGAGTGCCGCACCTGTCAACATTGGATGGCTGGTGGCTTGAGGGGCACATAGAGAACGTGACTGGCTGGAGCATTGGCGAGCACCCGCATGATGCACAGCACAATCCGGATACCGATGTTGGCGCAGATGCATCTGACCTTTACTCTAAGCTTGAAAACAACATCATCCCGACATTTTACGGCAATCAACCAAAATGGGGGGAAATAATGCGGCACTGCATCGCAATCAACGCAAGCTTCTTCAACACTTACAGGATGGCACAGCAGTATATTGCAAACGCGTATTTGGAATAACTCGCCTGCAAACTACACGATTTCAAAACGTTTAAAACCCAAGAATGATTTGTCAAGTAATGGGAAAATCACGTGGCCAGGGTGCAACGGAATACCTAGTTATCCTGGGCGCAGTGCTGCTGATTACTCTAGTAATAGTCAGCCTGCTTGGCTGGTTCCCGTCGCTTGGAGGCTCAACTAAGGAAACTCAGTCAAAGTCCTATTGGGCAAGCGCAACCCCATTTACAATCACAGCAGTGAAAGTAAGCAACAGCACATTAACATTCACCATCTCGAACAGGTTGACTGAACGGCTTTACCTCACATCCGTTGAAGTGCAGGATGGATTTGGAAATTTTGGGACTATCATGACACCCAACCAAATAATCAACGCAGGAGAGGAAACGATACTGACTGGCCTTCCAGCAGTTATCACTAATTCTACACTCAACCCTTGCTACTCAACAGGAGCAACCAAAGCAGGAAGCCCGTTTGAGTTTAAGGCAGTGGCATTGATATACTCCCAGGGGCTAATCACCGGCAACCGGGAGCAGGGCTCGCAGGCATTGGTTGGCAAATGCTCGTAGTCAAAACAGTCTTTTTTATAGTGGCATTCAGACAAGGATATTGAGTTACCACATGGGGCTTGTTGAAGGCATCATTGATTTTCTTTCCAAAGTCCTAAACTTCATCATCTCAGTAGTCCGCGGGATGCTTCTTCTTTCATTCGGCATTCTTTTGGCAGTCACGATTTTTCTTGCGATAATTGCCAACAGCGCGCGGTTTACACTCTTGGACTCAAACTTTTACCTGAACCAGCTTGACTCTGCCAACGCGTACGACTCAATCAAGACGGTTGCCTTGGATATTATGATAACCGGCGTTGCAAGCCAGGGACCTGACACGCCAGAAAGGGCAAAAGCAATGGTTGAAATTCGCACCGAGCTTGCAAATGCGATTCCAACGGACTGGTTCCGCAACAACACGCGCAAAATTGTGACAAACTCTTTTGCTTACTTGAAAGGCGATACCTATCAGCTTGACATGAAGGTTTCAATTGCAGAAATCAAGCCCGGGCTCAAGGCAGCTGTCAAGAACCTATTACCCAAGCTCATGGGATTGCAGCAGGCAAGCAGCTCGTCTCAAGCCACAATACCAACCGGGCAGCCTTCGGAGCAGACTAACGAAGCGCAGGATTACAACAGGCAGCCAGGGGGGTCCGGCATGCCGAATATTATGTGGCCAGGCAACTGCAACTCGGTTGTAGGATGCATGGAATTCTGTGAAAACCACTACAATGAATGCAGCAAGTTTGACGGCACACCTTACGATTTGCGGGTGAACTGGACGCTCTTAAAGTCAAAATGCCAGGATATCGACGGGTGCGTGCCATACTGCCGCAACTTGGTGGGCACCAAACTCAACCCCGCTTTGGGCGGAGAAAAAGGCAATTGCTCCCGGATGCTTCAATTCATTGACGCAACAGCACCAGGACAGCCGGTCCCAGAGTCGGTGCTGAAAAAACTGCCAGCATCAGATTACATCCTGTCAAGTCCAAACGCGCCAACTTCAACAAGCCCAACTAGAGGTCCACAATACAACATCTCAGGTCCCGGCGGGTGCAAAAATAAGACCGAATGCACCCAATATTGCGTTGCGCATCAAGACGAGTGCAAAAACGCGAATATCACAATATATGTGTCAGTAAACACTACATTTTTCGGCTCGCTTTGCACAACGCCTCAAGCTTGCTTGGAATATTGCCGTAGCGACATTTCAAACGCAACGGGAAATGTAAAAGATGAGTGCAGCAAGATTAACGGCGACTATGCTTTGGCGCAAGAGGACTTGTTCAGCTCATTCACCGCAGTATCCAGTTCACAACCGACGGAAATTTCCAGCGAAATGATGGACCAGGTGATTACCCAACAATTGGACTCAATCCCAGATGTAGTTGACTTGGATAAGGAAACGCAATATCAGCTTTCAGCAGGGCTTGGCCAGGGCCGCCAGGCGCTTAGCACGGCAACTCTTGCCTGCGACCTGCTCATAGGCGTTACAATTGTTTTTGCGCTAATTATTTCCCTAATTGCGTTCAGCATAAAAGGCGCAATCAGGCACGTCGGATGGCCGCTTTTTGTTGCGGGTCTTGCTGCAGCGCTTCTTGCGGTACTTGCTCCAAAAATGATACTGGACACCGTTGCACAAGGCTTGGTTGGCCCACAGATGGCACAAGTTGGCGGAATATTGATGGGCGTTGCAGAAGGATTAGTTAAAGGATACTTCAATACCGTGCTCGTTCCTGCGGTCATCATTTGCCTTCTTGGATTGGGAATGCTCATCCTTTCGTTTAGGATGAATGACAAAGAGCAGGAAGAGGCTGGAAAAAAAGACAACAAAAAAGAGCAGGAAAAAGAAGAGGTTGAGAAGGAAAAGCCTGAAAATAATGAGAAAAAAGCGAGCAGGAAAGCAAAAAACAAGAACAATAACTAATCTGAAACTTTTTTTCTAACGCCGGCCGTATTTTAACTCAGTAAACGCCCGCGTACGTTCAGACGCAGTTAAAAATTTCGTATCCTCTAATAATAAGTCGATGATTTTGCTTTTGGCAATCCCGTGTTCAATTGAAAGTGCTTGAATGGTTTGAGGCTGCGGGGATTTGCCATATGCTTCGATAATCAGTCCCTTCTTTTCGCTCGTAATGGGATTTTTATTGCTGGGCTGCTTTTGCCGTGGAAGATTAAGCCGGGTGTTAAACTCCGGGTGCTCGTTTTTGTATGTATTCAGAATGTTCTCGACTTTATGTTCCGATAAGTCCACGGTTCTTGCAAGAGACCCAAAACCAAGGGTAGGATTTTTTCTCAGGGCATCTGCTATTTTGTTACGCTGCTCAAAAGAAACGTCTTTTTTTGCCATTTAATTCACTATAAACAAAACCAAATCAGCTCTTCTGCGCAGTAACACCGCACGAATGGTAGATGTGTTTCAGCATTTTCTCCTCGTCAGCAGTGATGATGCTTATGCATTCGCCAACTTCGTTCATCCGCCCCGTCCTTCCTGCGCGATGAATATAGAATTCAGGTGCAGAAGGCAAGCCGACACTGTATATTTTTTCCACTCCCGGAAAATGGATTCCGCGAGCTGCCACGTCAGTGCAGATGAGGATTTGCGCCTCTCCGGAAATGAACCTGCGCATTGCAGAGTGCCTGCGTGCAGGCTTGATGCTTGAATTGAGCTGGATTACCTGGATCTTGAACTTGTTGAGCGTGTTCGCAAGTTCCTCAACTTCTTCGTTTGTTGCGCAGAACACCATTGACTTTTGCGGGTTTGCCTGCAAAAGCGATGCAAGCGCCTGAGTTTTGTCTTCGGTAATTGAATAGAAATGCGTGATGGTTGTTGCGGAAACTTTTCCAACCTTGATTTCCCCAAACCCCGGCCGCATCAGGGTTTTTGCCTTTACATACGCTTCACTTGGCATCTGAACTGAAAACATCATAGTCTGCTTTCTTGCTGAAAACCGCGAGGCGATGTGGATAGTCTCATCGGCAAACTGCTGGCAAAGAAGCCTGTCAGCTTCATCTAGAACAAGAATGGAATAGTCACTTGGCTTGAGCACTCCTTTTTGGAGCGCCTCATGCAGGCGGGTTGGATTGCCAATCACAATTTGCGCGCCCTTGCGCAGAAGCTGGTCCTGCTTTCCCGGAGGAGTGCCACCATAGACTGCTACAGTAAGTATTCCCATTCCTTCGCAAATTTTTCGGCACTCGTTTGCAGCCTGGATTACAAGCTCGCGCGTTGGCTCTATGATTACCGCACGAGTTCCTGGCGCGGTTAGTATGCGCTGTATTATCGGCACCAAAAACGCCGCGGTCTTTCCAGTCCCGGTTTGCGAGAGCGCATAAAAGTCGGTGCCTGCGACCCCCAGGGGTATTGTGCGTTCCTGCACTTGTGTAAGCGGAGAGTACCCTAATCGATTGAGCGAATCAGTAATGCGAGAATCTAGTTGGACGTCCATAGTATGAATATGCACGACGAGGCTAATAATAGGGAAGGAATCAAACCGGGTGCATGAAAAAATTTATATGCAAAAAAAGCGTGTTCATTATGAAAAAAGAAAAAAATACATGTGCTTGGACTGACGCTTTTTTCAAATCTTGACTTTGATATTCACCGCGGTGATTGATTATGGATACGGACATTAAGGAACTCAACGAGCACGCCAAAAAGCATGCACAGGCCCTTTTTGAAGTCAAATCCGAGATTGGAAAAGTCATCGTAGGGCAGGACAATGTAATCGAACGCATGCTTATTGCGCTTGTTGCAGACGGGCACGTGCTGATAGAAGGAGTTCCGGGGCTTGCAAAAACGTTGCTTGTAAAGACAATCTCGGATTGCCTTGAATGCGGCTTCGTGCGCTTGCAGTTCACTCCGGACATCCTGCCAGCAGACATTACCGGAACCAAGATTTACAACGCAAAGGACTCCACGTTCAAAACCGTAAAGGGGCCGATTTTTGCAAACTTCGTGCTTGCAGACGAAATCAACCGCGCGCCTCCAAAAGTCCAGTCCGCACTGCTTGAAGCAATGCAGGAAGAGCAGGTCAGCATACAGGGTGAGACTTTCGAGCTGGATAAGCCGTTCTTTGTGCTTGCAACCCAGAACCCGATTGAATCTGAGGGAACGTACAAGCTTCCTGAGGCGCAAGTTGACCGGTTCATGTTCAAGCTCATCATGAACTATCCTGCCCGCGAGGAGGAAAAGGAGATAATCCGCAGGTTCACAAAAGGCCACAACCCTGCTGCGAAAAAGATAATCAGCAAGAGCGGGATATTGGAAATCCAGAAATTTTGCAAAAAAGTTTACGCAGATGAAAAAATTGAAGACTATGTTTCGAAGATTGTCGATGCAACCCGCAACCCAAAAGAGTACAATCTTGATTTTGATTCGATGATAGACTGCGGCGCATCTCCACGGGCATCAATTTGGCTCATCCTTGGCGCAAAGGCGCACGCATTGATGCAGGGCCGCGGTTACGTGCTGCCTGAAGACGTCAAGGAAGTTGCGCACGAAATCCTTCGCCACCGAATAATGCTTTCATATGAAGCCGAGGCAGAAGGCAAGACGCCTGACGAGTTCATAGACAAAATCCTTGCAACAGTAAAGGTGCCATAGATGCATGAAGCAGCGGAGATAATCCGCCAAGTAAAAAGGATAGACTTATTCACCCGCAGGCTAGTTGACGGCCTGGCTGCAGGACAGTACAGGTCTGCATTCAAAGGAACCGGAATCGAGTTTTCCGAAATACGCGAATACTACACGTCCGACGACCCGCGGGCAATAGACTGGAAAGTCACAGCCAGGATGAACCGGCCGTTTGTAAAGCAATACTTGGAGGAACGTGACTTGAGGGTTTACTTTGCGTTCGACCTTTCAGCATCAGGCAACTTCGGCAGCGAAATCGAAAAGAAAAGGAAGGCGATTGAGCTTGCAGCAAGCCTCATGTTTTCAGCATTGAAAAACAACGATGCAGTCGGGCTGTTTTTAATCACAGACCATGTGGAAAAGTTTGTGCCAGCGCGCAAAGGAAGAAAACACGTGCTCAAGCTTCTGAGCGCGCTGCTTTCGTTTGAGCCTGCATCTAAAAAAACCGACTTGAACGCCTGCCTTGGTGAAATCTCAAAAGTCCTCCACAGGCGCTGCCTGCTTTTTGTGCTTTCTGACTTCTACTCGCCGGACTTTTCCAAACCACTGAAGATGCTGCGTGCAAGGCATGACGTGGTCGCAATAAGCATAACCGACAGCCGCGAGCACAACATCCCAAGCATCGGGCTGGTGGAGTTTGAGGATGAAGAAACAGGCGAACAGCTTTTAGTTGACACTTCAGACCCGGCATTCAGGGCAAATTATGAAAAGCTTGCAAAAGAGCGGCAGAACTTTTTGACAAACCTTTTTCGCAAGTCAAAAATTGACCAGATAGATATTTTTTCAGACGCACCTTACGAAGTTCCCCTCAGAAGGTTCTTTCACAACAGGAGCAAAAAGGCGATTTACTAAATGGCTGGATTTGACGACCCCGAAGTGCTCTTGCTGCTTGTCGCAATACCCATCCTGCTCTATGCTTACAAAGCGATGATTGAACGCCGAAAGAAAGAGGCGGTAAAGTTTGGAAACCTTGCACTCATCAAATCCGCGCTTGGGGATAAGAAAAAGCTGACGCGTGCAAGCATCTTGTTTTACCTGAGCTTGCTTTCCCTTGGCCTATTGGTAATCGGGTTTGCAAATCCCATGATAGAGCTTGAACAGGAAAGGGAAGGGGTAAACGTAGTGCTGGTTCTTGATGTTTCAGGAAGCATGCAGGCTACAGACTACGCGCCAAACCGGCTTGAGGCTGCAAAAAACTCCGCAGGCACCCTGATTGACTCGCTTAAGCCTAAAGACAACGTGGGAATAGTGATTTTTGAGAGTGGCGCAACAACCGCCGCTTACCTAAGCCCTTTCAAGGAAAAAGTCAAGGAAAAGCTGCTTGCAATCTCCCCTCGCCAGGGTAGCACCGCACTTGGCGATGGCCTTGGCATGGGAATTGACATGGCGCTCTCAATCCCAAACAAGCGCAAAGTAGTCATTCTTCTTTCCGATGGAGTTAACAATGCAGGAGTAGTGTCTCCGCAAGAAGCGGCAAAATACGCAAAGGCAAACAACATCCAAGTATACGCCATTGGGATGGGCTCGGACGGCCAAGCAATACTCGGGTATGACTGGTTTGGAAACCCGCAATATGCCGAGCTTGACGAGGCAACATTGCAGCTTGTTGCGCAAGAGACTGGCGGAAAATACTTCAAGTCAGTTGACAGCAAGACACTTGACGGGATTTATGAAAACATCAGCAAGGACATTAAGCGCGAAAAGGAGCAGACCAATGTAAAGGACTGGTTCTTTGCAACTGCTGCACTCGTGCTCTTGGCTGAGCTTTACTTGCGTTATGCAAAAAACAGGGTGATTCAATGAAGGCTGGAAATTTTATTGCATTTTTCTTTGCATCTATGCTTTTGCTTTCACCACTTGCAGCAGCAGGAGACATTATCCTCTCAGTCAACCAGACGGACTATTATTTTCCGCTAAATCAGACTGCGGAAATACCCCTACAAATCAACAACACTTACGCAAGCCAGGTTGGAGGGATGCTATCCTATACCATGGAACAGCAGTCAACCGCTGCAGGAGCAACCTCGTCAAGCACCAGCACCCAATCACAAACGGTTACTATCCAAAATGCAAACTACACCGTCAGCATGGTAATTGGAAGCTCAAGCCAGCCGCTTACGGTAACAATGGGACTAAGCTTGGCATACTCGTTTAACGGAACCCAAAAGACCGCCACGCTGGACCAAATCAAAGTGCATTTTGTATCATCGAATGAATCGCAGCAGGAAAGCCAGCAACAAAAACAGGAGAGCCAACAGCAAGAGCAGGGAAAGCAAAGCACCACACAGGAGCAGGCGCAGCAAAGCCAACAAAATCAACAGCAATCACAACAGCAGAATCCGCAACAAAGCAACCAACAAAGCCAGAATGCCTCTCAAGCACAGCAAAACCAGATGTCCCAAAGCCAGCAGAACGAGCTTTCCAACAGGCTCGGCAACAACGGAATCACACAGGACAGTTCTGCATTAAAGCAGCAGATGGAAAGCCAGATGGAGGAGCAGGAACAGGCAAAGGCGGAAATGCTTGAAACGCTCAACCAAGACAAGGAATTCCAAAAGCTTTCAAGCCAGCTTCAATCGCAGGGGTTTGAGTATAATGCAACTAGATGGGAACAGCCAAACCAGAACAAGACTACGGTGAAGATGGATTACAAGAAAGGAAACGAAACGCGCACAATAGCAGCTCAGTTTTCAAACGCTGCACTCCAAAAAGTTGAGATAGAAAAGACCGAGGAACAAAAGGAACAGGACATGCGTTTGCTGGCACTGTTTGCATTCGCAATTGCAGTTGCACTTGCAGCGTATTATATTTACAAAAAATACTTTAAAAAAATCCCACAGCCGCACCACATGAAAATGCCGATTCAAACAACCGAAACAGCATTTGACTATCATGCAAAAGCGCTTTCAATGCTTGAAAACAGCCGCAAAGAGTTTGACAACGGGCAAAGAAAGCCTGCGTTTTCCCTGGCATCGTCTGCAGTAAGGCTCTACTTGCGGTACGAGCACGGAGTTGGAAAAGAGCTGACCAACTATGAAGCGCAAAAAATCATCCTAGCAAAAGCAGGAACAGCAAAAGAGCTTACGCACAAGCTCAGGCAATTCTTTGAAATATGCAGCCTTGTTGAATTTGCAAAGCTTCCTGCGGGAAAAGAAGAGTTTGACGAAATTTACCAAACCGGATTTTGGATGATTGGAAAGAAAAAGGCAGAGATAAACAAGGGGCAAAAAGGAAATAATTTTAGCAATTAAACGGCTATTTGCACTTGCTTGTGCAGCAGCTTGCCGGCCCTATCCGCAATTTCTCCAATCTTTTCACCCTGCTTGCACTTTTCCTCTTCAAGCCTTGCCTTGCGCAGCTCAAGCTCTTGTGACAATTGATTTTTTTCTGCAGATTTTGCCAGTTGCTTTTCAATTTTTTCCTGCGCAGCCCGCACGCCTTCTCCTGCTTTCTTTCGCTGATTTTCAAAAAGCAAATGCTCATCTAAAATGCCGGTTATGTTCGCCTCAAACCCAAAAACCGCCTGCGGGTATTTGGCGTCTGGATTTTTTTGCGCATAAGCGCGCAATGCAGAAAGAAGAGCCTTGCACTCCGACCCGTCACTAGATTCAAAGAATGCCTTAACCGAGTCTGAAAGGTATTTTTCAGCAAGTATTTTTTCTTTTTTTTGCGCACTGTGGCCGTACTTTCGCAAAAGCTTTTGCAATAATCCGAAGGCATCCGTTACCTTTGCATGCAAATTTGATTGCAAAACAGCCAGCCGTTCATGCTCTTTTTGGGACTGGTCAAATTCCAGCCTCATGCGGGCAAGTTCATCTTCATTTATTTGCCCACTAAAACCTTGCAGCCTTGCGTCGCATTCTTCCACGCGTTTTGCATGCCCCGCCTGGACTTCATCACTGCTTTTTGCATCTTCTAATAGCGATTCCAATGCAGCGTATTCCTGTGCAACCTGCGACTTGCTGGCCAAAATAGTTCCAAACTCGCTAGCGGTTGTTTCCAACGCCCGCATTGACGTTGCAAAAGCCTTCATTTCCTCCTCAAAAAAATGCAGCAAATAGCGGTTATCCCGCAAGATCCTGTCTGCACTTCCCAAAAAGGCAAGCAAGTTTCGATGATACGCCACAAGGGAATAGTAATCCATCTGCGGCTCTTTCAAGGACTCAAAAAGCACATTCATGCGCGTGACGAACTGCTTTCGCATGGTCTCTCCAATCACGCCATGCTCAACATCCTTGCCCACGTTTGCAGCATCCATTTTGCCTACAAACTGCTTCAACTCGCCCGACTGCCCAAAAACCAATTCAAGCAATCCCCTTGCCCGTTCCGAGACATCCAAATCGCACTGCTTTGCAAGGGCAAGCTCGCCTTCAAGCTCTTCAATAGAAAGCAGCCTTGAATGGGATGAACCATTGCTTGCAAGGTCACTATCTGCAGTTTCGGCCTTGCTTTCGCTGCCACTGCGCTTGAACTTTTTGCCCACCCAATCAATAAGGCCCATGAGACTCTTTTTCCATTAGAACTTGACAATAGGACTTGCTTGGGATGAAAAGAAATAGGTTGTGATGGGCGTTTTTGGTTAGAAGTTATAAGAAAACTTGATCATACCAATTAACCTTTACTGCGCCCGTGATTGAATTAAAATCAATAAGTGCATCGTTGTTGCACGCATCACGAAGTTCTTTAGAACTACCTGGATAAGTGTGTAGATTTAGCACTCTTAATCCAAGTGAACGGGCAAGTTTTACTGCTGGACAAAAATCAGCATCTCCGGAAATAATTATCGCCCATTCAGCATGATTAGCCTGTCGAGGCAATTCAATCATTTCCACGGCTATCAAGACGTCCACTCCTTTTTCTTTAGTCCGTGTAATGACATTCAGATTTTCAAGGAAGTTCCACAAAAGATTTCTGCATTCGTCAATAATGCCAACACTATCCGCAGACCTGAAAACATCATCTTGATGAAGATTCGTTCGATACATTAGGGGTAACACCCGGATCTTAACTTTAGGATTAAGTCTCTTTAATTCAGTATGAAAAACTAATTGTTGCGCGGATTTGACAGGTTCCTTTGAACGATTCTTTAGCGAATCATAAAAACGAATTTCGCGAATTTCGAATAATGTTTCTATCTGTGAAAATAAATCAGAAAAATCAATAGGCGATAATTGGTTTCCCCTAGCTTCGATTACATTGTGATACAAATTAGATCCGTCGATAAAAACAGCGGCGGATGGCTTAGGCAAATCAATCAACTGAAAATAGAGCCCATGGTTGCCCAATCCCGAAGAACTGGACAAGCATGGGGAAGCAATAAGTATTCATTGCGGATAAGGCGTTTTTAACCTTTCTGACTTTTAAAGTCAACAAAAGGTTCAACAAAAATTTCTGCTGTTTGTTTTTCAAACAATCTGCGAACTGAGTCTAAAGGGAAATGCTCCAAACGGGATTTGAACCCGTGTTGACGGATT
>JBAZHM010000010.1:0-18853 GCA_041652355.1 Candidatus Micrarchaeia archaeon
GAGCAAGAATCTCACTATAAAGTCTTGGGATTTTATTCCTTTTCTGCGCAGATATCTTATGGCAATACTTGTTCTGAATTTCGGCGGCCAATTCTGCCACCTGATTGCGCGGCGAATACGCGAGCTTGGCGTCAAGTCCGAAATAATTCCATTTGACACTCCCGCTGACCAGATTAAGGCGCAAAAGCCAGATGGCATAGTTCTTTCAGGCGGGCCGTCCAGCGTTTATGAAAAAGGCTCGCCCCACCCGGACCACAAAATCTTTTCGCTAGGCATACCAATCCTGGGCATCTGCTATGGCATGCAGCTGCAGGCTTTTGAGCTTGGAGGAAAAGTCGAGCCGGGAAAAGTCCGCGAGTTCGGGCGCCAAGAAATCCGGGTTACCGATACAAAGTGCGAGCTTTTTGAAGGACTCAAGCCCGAGCAGACCGTCTGGTTTTCCCATGGCGACCGCGTAACCAAAATCCCAACTGGCTACAAGGAATCCGCAACAAGCACAGATGGCATATTATCCGGCATGTACGATGCAAAGCGCAAGTTTTACGCAATACAATTCCACCCGGAAGTTGCACACACGCAAAACGGGCAGGAGTTTCTTTCAAACTTTGTTTTCAAAGTTTGCAATGCAAAGAAAGACTACGACCCCAAGCTTCGCGGGCAGGCGCTCATAAGCTTTTACAAAAAGGAGCTTGGCCAGAACAAAGTGCTCATGGCAGTCAGCGGCGGGGTTGACTCTTTTGTTGCTGCGACGCTTTTGCACAAGGCAATTGGAAACAACCTTTACCTGATTTTTGTAGACCACGGGCTTTTGCGAAAGGAT
Source organism: Candidatus Micrarchaeia archaeon (assembly GCA_041652355.1). Lineage (GTDB taxonomy): Archaea > Micrarchaeota > Micrarchaeia > Norongarragalinales > CAINOH01 > CAINOH01. Next base: position 821 of record JBAZHM010000010.1, read on the forward strand.
GAGGCAAAGCAGGTTGAGGAGAGCCTCAAGGCAATTGGGTTTGAGCAGAAAAATTACGAGCTTGTGGACGCGTCAAAGCAATTCCTTACAAAGCTTACGGGCGTTTTTGACCCTGAAGAGAAGCGCAAGATTATCGGGCACGAATTCATAGCGGTTTTTGAGGAGCACGCGCTCAAGCTTGGGAAGAAAGTCGGGATTACTTACCTTGCCCAGGGCACGATTTACCCGGACCGCGTAGAATCCGCAGGCATATCAAGCAAGGCAACTGACAAGATAAAGAGCCACCACAACCTCACGCTTCCTGAAAAGATGAACCTAAAGATTATCGAGCCTCTTGCGGAGTTCTACAAGGATGAAGTCCGTGAGATTGGAAAATCCCTTGGAGTGCCGCCTTCAGTTCTTGGAAGGCACCCGTTCCCAGGCCCGGGGCTTGCTGTACGCATACTTGGCGAGATTGACGATGAAAAGCTTGAACTTTTGCGAAAAGCCGATGCAATCTACTTGGAAGAGCTCAAGGACTCCGGATACTATGACAAAGTCTGGCAGGCTTTTGCAGCCCTGCTCCCGGTCAAGGCAGTTGGAGTCAAAGGAGACGGCCGCACTTATGAGTATATTATTTCCATCAGGGCAGTAAACTCAGTTGATGGCATGACTGCGGACTGGTCCAAGCTCCCGCACTGGCTGCTTGAAAAGATTTCAAGCCGGATAATGAACGAAGTCCGCGGAATTGGAAGGGTAGTTTACGACATCAGCCAGAAACCGCCTGCTACAATCGAATATGAATGATTGTGAAAAGGAGGTGGGTTACCAAGGGGACCCTCGAAAACCTTGCGGGGTTTTCGGGGCGCCGAGGACTGTGAGTCCTCGAGCGAAACTTCGGTTCACCCTTGGAGCCAAAAACCGCCCGCAACTATTGAATATGAGTAAGCCTGAAAAGACAAATTGAACCCAATAGAGGCGGCCATAAAAAATAGACTATAGGAAAACCTATTAAACTATAGGAATACCTATAACTACGGCAGTACTCGCCGGCGATTCCATGCAATTTTCAGACGCATTGTATAATATGGCAGGCTCCAAGGCAAAGGCGCGGGTTCTCTGCACCCTTGCGGCATTTCCAGGCAAGGAGTGGAGCGGACGCAGCCTCGCAATCGAAGCCAAAGTCTCCCAGCCGCAGGCTTGGAAGGCACTGAACGCGCTTTTGGTCCATGGGATAGTGGAATCGAAAAGGGCGGGCCAGGCAACAATGTGGAAATTCAACTCCGAACATGTATTCGCGGACAGCATAAGGGCATTTTCAAGACCGAAGGCGCTGCTTTGCGCAAGGCTCAAGCGCGAAATCAAGGCAAGGACTGGTTTTGACGGGATAGCACGCATAATCCTGTTCGGCTCAGTTGCGCGGGGTGATGAGCGCGCCGACAGCGACATCGATATTTTTGTAGAGGTAGAAAAGGAAAAGGATATGAAAAAGGTCCAGAAATCCATTATAGACGCCACAATGGACCTTGGTTCCGCGTTCGGCTCGCAAGTAACGCCCATATTCTACACTACAACCGAAGTGTTAAGGAAAAGAAACGCGGAGTTGCAAAGGGAAATTGAAAAGGACGGCATCACCATATACCAAAGGTGAAACCCTTACCAATGGCAGAATTTCGCACAGCCAAAATTGAAAGGCACCATTCCGCAGACTTCCTTGAAAAAGCTGAGCAGTTCCATAACGGCATGATTGACTCGATGCAACGAGGGGACTACGCACAGGCTTGCTCAAGCGCCATCCACTGCGTCATCTCTTCGTGCGACGCAGTCACCGCATTCCATCTTGGGTTAAAATCAAACAGCCAGAGACACGAAGACCAAGCACAACTAGTAAGACGGCTGACAATACCCGACGCATTTGAAAAATCTAGGCAAATTTCACAGGTAATATCCGCCAAGAGCAGGATAGAATACAGCACCGAAATGCCATCACAAAAACAAGCACTCACCCTGACCCTGCAGGCAGAAAGGATATACAAGTGGGCATGACAAGCGACGACAAAATAAGATGTGCCGCACCAAGGGACACTGATTTAGATAAACAGTTAACCCCACAAAATAATTTCAAGCGAATTCTGTGGGGTTAACTAGTGCTGTGACACAGTAATTATGAAACATAATATTTTCCCAATTTGGAATCTGCTTTCTGTTTTGTGAACGTCCATTTAATCATCTTTTTTGCTTTGTTTCGTCTCTCAGCCCATGCGTTTACCTCACAGGTTAGCGATTCAATGTTTGATATTCGTTTCGCAGTGCACGCTGCATCCATGATGCCAATTTCAATTTCAGCAACATTAAGCCAACTCGCATGTTTAGGCGTGTAATGAAATTCAAACTTGTTGAGAATAGTTTGTGCTTTTTCATAGCCAAATGCCGCGCATAATGAATCAAGTTTATGCGTGTTCAAATTGTCAAGGACAACTCGAATCAGAGTTGCTTTGCGATACCGTTTTGAGAGAGATTGCAGATAATGCGCAAAATCGCGTTTGGTGCGACGACGCGTTACCATGGGAAATCGTTTTCCGCCTTTTGGCTCGACGCTCATAAAAATATTCGCGTTTCCTTGACGTATGTACTCGTAATCGTATTTCTCAATTTTTCCCGGACGCAACGGAATACTCTCGCGTTTTTCTCCAAGCAGTTGCTTTGGTTTCTCATCAAGACCAATTACAGGACGCGCGGGATCGTACGGTTCTTCGTACAAGTCGAGAATGTCGTACATTCTTTCTTTGTATTCTGGCGTAATGTCTCGGATACACCACATTTTTTTTAACCAAGGTTTGGTGTTGCTTTTTTTAAAACGAGCCGTATTGTTTCACGATTTATCGACTTGAAATTCTTTTGTTTGCTTAATTCTTCAGCAAGCAATCGAACGCTCCATCTCTTGCATCCGACCGGCGGCGTTGTGCAGGCGAACGCTATTATTTCTGCCTTTTTTCTCGTGTCATATATTACGGGTTGACCTGGTCTATCACGTTCAGTCAAGGCGAATTCTACGCCTTTGGAAATATAATTATTTCTCACACGCCAGATCGTACTTCTTCCAACGGTAAGCACTTTTTGAATTTCAACCTCTTTTTTTCCATCGTTGGATAACAAAAGAATTCGGGCTCTTGTTAAGGCTCTAGCTTTCTTACTCCCTTTACTGACAAAGGTGTGAAGATATTTTATCTCGTGTTCGTTCAAGGTAATTTTTTTCATACTGTTATAAGAAGTTAAGAGTATATAATTGTTTCATAATTAAATTGTCAGAACACTAGTTCATCGCAATCTTCCTAGTCAACGGGTGCTTGAGCGCCTCAAAGAACGCACTGACTTTACTGTCTGATTTTGGGATGAGCACCAAGTCGCCTTTGCTGTTGATGCCAAGGTAAGGGTGCGAAACTGAAAGCTTCTCAATTGGGGGAAGGTAAAACTTTAGCACGTGGCCGGATGCAAGAAAGCGTCGAGTGGACTTAACCAGTTCCAAAATGTTCTGCTCGGATTTATTGAATGCGATTTTGCGAAGCGCAGCATGCGAGCCGATTGCGCCAAAACCTGAGAGCAGCGCAACGAGCGAAGTCTGAAGCGACCAATAAGTGCCAGTTGCAAGCGTGCCAAAGACAGTAACTCCGCTTATTGCTGCAAGGCCCATGGTTGCAGTATCCCCTAATAGGCGGCCAGCGTTGAACTCGTTTATGTAGCTGCGCAAGTCCTCGGGCAAGTCAGCGTTGCGTATGACTATGCGCTTGCTTGAACGCTGAGGCTCCAAAACTTCAGGCGCCTGCACGGGCTTTGGAGTGCTGTGGATGCGCAAGCTATGCTTTACTGCCAATGGAATCACTTGAGTAATCAGGCAATTGCAGTATATAACCGGAACGGACAAATGAAAAAACGCAAGTAAAGATACCTTTTTAAACATTGGTCGGGATAATTATTTCCCTGTTCAAAAATAGGGCTTTTTTGGGGTTAGCAGGCTTTTTGCCAGCGCTCGGTTTCTGTGATTAGGTAAATGGGTTCCTTCAAGCATATCTTTGTCCCAAAGCACGAAGTCGCTTCTCAAAAAGAAGTTGACGAGATGTGCAAGAAATACGGCATTACTGTGGACAAGCTTCCGCTTATTAAGCTCACAGACCCGGCGCTTGAAGGCCTCGAGGTCGTGCCTGGCCAGGTTATAAAAGTGATGCGCAAAAGCGCAGTAACTGGCAAGGAAGAAAGCTACTATCGCAAGGTAGTAGAGGACTAGATTTGAATTTTACATCGCCTTAGCGCAAGGCATGTTTGTTCAAAATTCGAAAAAGCCATTTTGGCAGAATGGCGCTTAAGCGTCGGCGACGCAAATTCGCAATGAAAAAATGCTTTTTGTAGATAGGGTGGTTTCTTTGGCTTTTCGGGAAGTTTCACGGGCATATTATTACGAGAACAGCCTCGCAAAGCAGTTCATAAAATCATTTGACCGCTTTGTAGAGGAAGGGATGCAGGAAATTATCGAGCAGCAGAACATCATAGAGCCCCAAATCGAAGGCATCTCGATCAAGCTTGGAAAAGTCCGCGTTGAGCGACCCATGGTCATCGAGGCAGATGGTTCCCGCAGGCCCCTTTTCCCGATAGAGGCGCGTGTTCGCGACCTTTCCTATACCGCACCTATTTTTCTTGAGATGACCCAGGTCATCAACGGCACTGCAAAGCGCACTGAGGACGTATTCATTGGAGAGCTTCCGGTGATGCTCAAGTCCAAGCTTTGCTACCTCCACGGAAAAAGCGAGGAGGAACTTACCAAGATGAGCGAGGACCCCCTTGACATTGGAGGATACTTCATCATCAACGGGACTGAAAAGACGCTCATGAGCCTTGAGGACCTGGCGCCAAACCGCATTTTGGTTTCCAAGGAAAAAGACACTGGGCTGGTGCAGGCAAAAGTTTTCTCAACACGCCTGGGATTCCGCGGCAGGATCACAGTTGACCGCACTGCAGAAGGCAAAATGTCGGTAACGCTTCCATCATACAACAAGGCAATTGAAATTTCACTCATCTTGCGTGCACTTGGCCTTGATTCAAACGAAAAAATCCTCGAGGGGTTTTCGGACGAAATCGAGGTCCACAACGACATTCTCCTTAACATAGAGTCTGACCCTTCACACAAAAAGTCGGAAGCGCTTGAAATCATTGGAAAGCGCGCAGCACCAGGGCAGCCTGTTGACTACCAAGTCAAGCGCGCTGAACTCCTGATTGACCGCTACTTGCTTCCGCACATTGGAGTGGAGCCGGAGAACAGGCTTGCAAAGGCGTATTTCCTCTGCAGGATGTCCGAACGCGCAATCCTGGTATTCTACAAAAAGCGCCTCGTGGAGAACAAGGACCACTATTCAAACAAGCGCATCAAAATCTCTGGAAAGCTCATGGAAGAGCTCTTCCGATACAGCTTCCAATTCTTGGTTAAAGACATTGCATACCAGATGGAACGCGCAAACGTGCGTGGAAGAAAGCTTTCAATGTTTGCGGTAGTCCGACCGGATGCACTCACCGAGCGCATCAAGTACAGCATGGCAACAGGCAACTGGGTGGGAGGCCACACTGGAGTGTCGCAGCCGCTTGACCGCTACAACTTCATCTCGGCAGTATCTTTCTTGCGCCGTGTAACTTCGCCTCTGGCAAAGAAGCACCCGCACCACAAGGCGCGTGACTTGAATGGCACGCACTTTGGAAGGCTTGACCCAAACGAGACTCCTGAAGGTCCCAACTGTGGTCTTGTAAAGAACCTGGCCATGTTCTGCGAGATTACAACCGGAGTGCCGGAAAAGCCAGTAGAGTCGACGCTCAAAAAGCTCGGCGTGTCAATGAAGCTTTAAGTTTATCGGGGTTTGATTGCAATGAAATGCAGCGTTTTTCTCAATGGCCGTTTCACAGGATTCTGTGAGAAAGGCAAGGAACTTTGCGACGAGCTTCGCGAAAAGAGGCGCTCTGGCGAAATAGACAGCCAGTCCAACATCGCATACTATTCAAAGACGGATGAGGTCTTCATCAACACTGACGAAGGCCGCGCACGCAGGCCGCTTATTGTGCTCAAGAACGGAAAGAACCTCCTTACTCCCGAGCTGATTGAAAAAGTAAAGAAAGGAGAGCTCGGCTGGTCCGACCTTGTTTCAAAGGGAGTAATAGAGTACCTGGATGCAGAGGAAGAGGAAAACACCCACATTGCAATCAGCGAGCAGGAACTTGAAAAGAAGGAAAGCAAGGGAAAGAGCGCAACTTACACTCACCTTGAGATAGACCCGCGCTCAATACTGGGATACGCAAGCTCACAAATGCCATTCCCGGAATACAACATGGCACCCAGGGTTTTGATGGCAGCACAGCACACCAAGCAAAGCCTTGGGCTTTACGCGGCAAACTACAACTTGCGCACTGACACTCGCGGCTATGTTCTTTTCTACCCGCAGGCACCGCTTGTGCAGACTGAAGTTTATGACACGCTCAAGCTTGCCCGCAGGGCAAGCGGGCAGAACTTCGTGGTCGCGGTGCTTTCATATTACGGCTTTAACATGGACGACGCCATCGTGCTCAACCGCGCGGCAATTGACCGCGGAATGGGACGCTCGGTGTTCCTCCGCAGCTATTCAGCAGAGGAGCGCAGGTACCCTGGAGGCCAGAAGGACAAGTTTGGGATCCCGGAAGAATTCGTACAAGGATACCTTGGGCCCGAGTCCTATGCTAACCTAAATGAGGACGGAATCATCTCGCCAGAGACAGTGGTAACTGAAGACGCGGTTTTAGTTGGAAAGACTTCACCGCCCCGATTCCTCAAGGAAGTCACTGCACTTGACGTTGACTCGGAAAAGCGCAGGGAAAGCTCAGTCACTGTGCGCGGAAACGAAAACGGCACTGTTGATGCAGTAATACTTTCTGAGACTGTTGCTGGAAACAAGTTTGTAAAAGTGCGCGTACGCAAGCTCAACATCCCTGAAATTGGCGACAAGTTCGCCTCGCGCTTTGGGCAGAAGGGAGTAATCTCGCTTTTGGCAGCGCCAGAGGACATGCCATTTACCAAGGACGGGATCGTTCCGGACCTAATCATCAACCCCCACGCCATCCCGGGCCGTATGACTGCCGGCCACCTTTTGGAGATGCTTGCAGGAAAAGCAGCTTGCCTTGACGGAAAGCAAAAGGACGGCTCGGCATTCGTCGGACAGCGCGAAGAGGACTTCGAAGAATCACTTGAAAAGGCAGGAATGCGCTTCACAGGGCAAGAGACTCTTTACGACGGAAGGACTGGCCGCATGATGATGGCCAAGATTTACGTCGGAGTAATCTATTACCAGAGGCTTCACCACCTTGTGTCGCTTAAGATCCACGCGCGCTCACGCGGACCAGTGCAGATGCTCACCCACCAGCCAACAGAAGGCCGTGCAAGGGAAGGAGGACTGCGCCTTGGAGAAATGGAAAGGGACTGCTTCATCGGATTTGGTGCAGCGTCCCTGCTCAAGGAGCGCATGATTGACTCTTCAGACAAGACTACCGAGCTGGTGTGCTCGGAGTGCGGAAGCCTGGCAAGCTTTGACAAGATCAAGGGCCGCAAGTTCTGCCCGATTTGCCAGAGCACAAAGTGCGACGAAGTTGATATGTCATACGCGTTCAAGCTTTTGCTTGACGAAATGAAGAGCATCGGCATATTCCCCAAGCTCATCATGAGCGACAAGAGCTAGACTGCCAAGAATGGAGAGTTGACTATTATGGCCTCAAAAGTTATCAAGACGATTAGATTCTCAGTATTCTCGCCTGAACAGGTGCGCGCAATGAGCGCGGTAAAGATTACTGTGCCCGACACCTACGACGAGGACGGATACCCCATCGGCGGCGGCCTTGCGGACCAGCACCTTGGAGTCATCGACCCCGGCCTTAAGTGCAAGACTTGCGGCGGCAGAATCAAGTCATGCGGCGGGCACTTTGGCCACATCGAGCTTGTCAGGCCAGTAGTGCACGTGGGGTTTGCAAAGTCAATTTACATGATCATGAAGGCAACCTGCAGAAAGTGCGGAAAAATACTTTCCGAGGAGAACACGGTTGGGCGCGTAAAGAAGGTTTCCGAGTGCCCGCACTGCAAGGAAAAGCAGCGCGCAATCAAGTTCGTAAAGCCACTTACATACTACGAGGACACCCGCAGGCTTTTGCCCAACGAAATCAGGGAACGCCTTGAGCGCATCTCAACTGAGGACCTCCACAAGATGAAAGTCGAGATTCGCCCAGAGTGGATGATTCTTACTTGCCTTATTGTCTCACCAGTGACGGTGCGGCCGTCAATCACGCTTGAAACCGGAGAGCGCTCAGAAGACGACCTTACGCACAAGCTTGTGGACATATTGCGCATCAACCAGCGCTTGGCAGAAAACATTGATGCTGGAGCGCCACAGCTTATCATCGAGGACTTGTGGGACCTTTTGCAGTACCACGTTGCAACTTACTTTGACAACGAAACTGCGGGAATCCCGCCAGCACGCCACCGCTCAGGCCGCCAGCTTAAGACACTCTTCCAGAGGCTTAAGGGAAAAGAAGGGCGTTTCCGCTACAACCTTTCAGGAAAGCGCGTCAACTTCTCCGCACGCACGGTTATTTCACCGGACCCGACTCTTGGCATCAACGAGCTTGGAATCCCGGAATCCATTGCAGCGGAGCTTACGCTTCCAGTGCAGATTACTGAATGGAACCTCGAGCAGATCAAGACTTTGATTCGCGAGCACCCGGACAAGATCAACTACATAATCAAGCCGGACGGCAAGCGCAAGAAGCTCACATCCACCAACGTGGAGGAGCTTCTTACTGAAATCGAGCCTGGATGCACCATGGAGCGCCAGCTTATTGACGGCGACATTGGAATATTCAACCGCCAGCCATCACTGCACAGGCAGTCGATGATGGCACACAACATCAAAGTCCTGGCAGGAAAGACATTCCGCTTCAACGACGCGGTAACCAAGCCTTACAACGCGGACTTTGATGGAGACGAAATGAACCTGCACATCCCCCAGAACGAGGAAGCGCAGGCAGAAGCTGAGATTTTGATGAAAGTGGAGAACCAGATTCTTTCGCCGCGCCACGGAGACCCAAGCATCGGGCCCGCAATGGACCAGATTTCCGGGCTTTACGTGCTTACTCTTGGGGATGTGAAATTCACCAAGGAAGAAGCGTGCCAGCTTTTGGGCGCAGCAGGGCTTTACCCGGAAATTTCAAAGGCAAAGATTTCTGGAAAGGAAATATTCTCATATATACTTCCTGAAGAGTTTGACTACTCAGGAAAGAACAGGAGCGCAAGCAAAAACGACCCCAACGAGCGTACAAAGTGCCCGCCTGACGCATTCGTAGAAATCAAGAAAGGCAAGCTGCTCTACGGCCACATAGACTCCAAGGTCCTTGCAGGAATGCTCAAGAAAATGTTCATCGGACTTGGGCCTGAAAAGACCCGCAAGTTCGTCGACGCTGCAGCAATGATGTCAGTTGACATGATTACACACTACGGGCTTTCAATCTCGCTTGAGGACTATTACATCCAGCCTGAGGCGCGAAAGGAAATCATCGGCAACTACCGCGAAGCGCGCGAAAAAATCCACGGTCTCATCCGCAAGTACAAGGAAGGAAACCTCGAGCGCATGCCTGGAAAGTCAAGCCTTGAGACTCTTGAAGAACACATCATGGGCATTGTCGAAGGAGTGCGCAAGGACAGCTGGAAGATTATCGGAAAAGGAATCAAGAAGCTTCCTGCAATCATCGGCGGAGAGCTTTTGGAAATGAACACTCCACTCATGCTTGCACAAGCAGGCGCAAGGGGAAGCACACTAAACGTAGTGCAGATGTGCGGCCTTGTAGGCCAGCAGGCAGTTCGTGGCAAGCGCATCAAGTCAGGATACCGCGGCCGCGTGCTTCCGCACTTCCGGCGCGGGGACTTGGGAGACGAAGCCAAAGGATTCGTGCTCAAGCCATTCAAGAACGGGCTTTCACCAATTGAATACTTCTTCCACGCAGCAGGAGGCCGCGACTCAGTAGTCGATAAGGGAGTCAACCCGGCAAAGACAGGTTACATGCAACGCCGCCTTATCAACGCCTTGCAAGACTTCATCGTGCAAAAAGACATTTCTGTGCGCGACTCTGAAGGACGCATCATCCAGTTCATGTACGGAGACGACGGCTTGGACTCATCTGACCAGCCAGTAGCATACGGAGAGCCAGTAGGAGTAATCGCCGCGCAGTCAATTGGAGAGCCTGGCACTCAAATGACTTTGAGAACATTCCACTACGCAGGAGTAGCCTCGCTTGCACAGCTTGGCTTTACCCGGTTGGTAGAGCTTGTTGACGCACGCAAGACTCCCAAGAACCCGGTCATGGAAGTGTACCTCAAGCCAGAGTACGCAAAGGACATGGAGAAGGTCAAGAAAATCTCATTCAAGATTGAGAAAGTTTCCCTTTCAGACGTCGCAGTAGTAAAAGAGGACTTTGAAAAGAAGGCCGTAACTGTGAAGTTTGACGAGAAGGCCTTGAAAGAAGCCGGGCTTAAGGAAGACGACGTGCTTACAAAGATCAAGGCTGTTGCGCCCTTTGTTAAGGAACGCGACAAGTACGTCATCAAGCCAAAAGACGAGACCCTCAAGAACATCCGCAAGGTCACTACAAAGCTTTACGAGATGATCCTCAAGGGAATACCTGGCATCAGCCGCGCCATCATCATTGAAAAGAAGAATGAAAAGGGCGACATGGAGTACTCGCTTGCAACTGAAGGCACCAACCTTGCGGAAATATTCAAGCTTGAGGAAGTGGACGCTTCGCGCACGGTTACCAACGACATTACTGAGATTGCAGGCACTCTCGGAATCGAGGCAGCTAGGAACGCAATCATCCACGAAGTCGAGAAGGTCTTGCATGCACAGGAACTCAACGTCGACGTGCGCCACATCATGCTTATCTCGGATGGCATGACGTTCAAGGGCGAAATCAAGAGCGTCGGACGCCACGGCCTTGCAGGAGAAAAGCCATCAGTGCTTGCTCGCGCATCGTTTGAAGAGACTGCAAAGCACCTCATCAACGCCTGCGTAAAGGGCGAGGACGACAACCTGACTGGAATTACGGAAAACATCCTCATCGGGCAGACAATCCCGTGTGGAACCGGGCTGGTCAAGGTAGTAATGAGGCCAGAGTAAGCTCCAGCGTCTTACACAACTTTTTCTCTTCCTCTTTTTTTTTATTTTTCTTTCTGATTTTGTTTTTCAAAATTTCAGCGCAAGCTTGATGAAAATTTTCCAAAAAGAGTTATAAACAAATTCATTCCAAAAGGTTGTCCGGGGTTTTTTACATGGCTTACACTGACACAACCAACAACAGGAAAATTACAGTAGTCGACGGACACTCACTTGCATACAAAATTACCGTCATCAAAAAACCAAAGGCCGGCTCTAACTTCGTGCCAGTGGTAATCCAGACCATTGCACGTTCGCTTGAAACTGGAAAGGAAAAGGAACTGCAAATAAGGTCGCCTTGGCTCATACCAAGCCACGAGAAAGTGGAATTGGGAAAAACATATGACCAGATACCAGAACCCTGGCATCCGAATTGCAACTACCAGGTTGTTGAGCACAAACCAACAGGCACCGCCATCGGCGAAGAAAACATTCTTGTCAAAGTCAGGCCGGTTTTTCAGCCATCGATTGCATTTAGGCGCATTGAAATCAGCAAGAGTAACTTGGCCACCCACACTAAAAATGGGCTGATTTCCGCAGAAATCGTCGCAAGGCACGCAGTGACAAGGAAACACTAATAAGATTTGCATGAAAACTGAATTTTCCCTCGTGTGTAGTTCCCCGAATTATTGATACCTCTAAGGATTCGAAACATCAGAATTTGTTCATGAAACCGATTACTGCAAGAAAAAGACGTTTTATCATCCAGTATTTTGAATCAGCTGAGTTCGGCAAGGGTCATCTTGCCAGAATGTTAAAAGTAAGCAAGAATACCATTTACCGCGTGTTTCGAAACTACCAGCGTACCGGCAAAGCGATAGCCGAACCAGTAAAATGCGGCCGCAAACCACACATATTCACGAATGCAGAGACAGAGGCAGTCGTCGCTTACCGGCAAAAATACAAAGCGTGCGATACCACGCTGGAAGGGTTGTTGAAACGAGATGGAATACTGCTTTCGCACAATCAGGTGTACACCGTGCTCAAGACAAAAGGACTGATTCATTCGCTTAAGAACAAACGCAAGAAACACGATTGGGTGCGTTTCGAACGCAAACACAGCCTGTCGCTTTGGCAGGCCGACTGGAAGTTGTTAAAGAACGGTAATTGGATCATCGCGTTCAAAGACGATGCGTCTCGTTTGATTGCCGCGTCAAGTGAGTTCAAAAACGCGACTTCCGAACACTCGTTAGAAGTCCTTACACAAGGCATCCGCCAGTGGGGTCGTCCACTTGCCGTGCTAACTGGACGCGACGCTCAGTTTTACGCGTCTGACAAGAAAGGCAAGCCCAGCGGAAACACGCGATTCCAAGAGTTCCTGGAAGCAAACGACATCAAGCACGTCATTGGACGAGTGAATCACCCGCAGACGTGCGGGAAAATAGAACGCTTTTTCGGCGAAGTCGAACGCAGGTTGTACACGTGGCACGATTTCAATACGCTTGAAGAGGTTGTACACTGGTACAATTACGTACTTCCAAACCGCAGTTTGAACTTCGACGAGCTTGAGACGCCCATCAAAGCGTTCAAACGCAAAATGCACCACAAAAAACGAATAATAACAACAGTGAACGAAATATGAATGTGCGAAATAGATTACCAAACCCTATTGGTGCCAATAAATCAGGGAACCACAGAATTTTCCCTCGTGCGCAACGCTTAATAGAACTATTTTCCTCATATCTGCGATGAAGACAAGGGGACAGTCTGCACTCGAACAACTGCTTATTTCCGGGCTAGCGATTGGCATTGTTGCGCTGTTTTTTGCGATTGCGATGAACTACGCTTCGGATAGCATACGCATTGCCCAGGCCAGGGACGCTGTTGACAAGATTGCATCCGCTTCGGATTATGTCCACTCACTTGGAAACGGCGCGAAGACAACGGTGAAAATATACCTTCCAGAAGGCGTGCGGCTTATCAACATGACTGGGAACCGCGTGCACATGCGCGTGGCGCTTCCAAGCGGGGACACAGACATTTACTCCACAACGAACGCACCACTTCGCGGTACATTGTCCGGGACTTCAGCCGGAGCACAGGACATCGTGCTATCATCAATAACTTCGGGCGCAGTCCAAGTTGGCGACGTTTCACTTTCTTGCACACCCTCATCCATTTCAAAAACGTTCATTCGCAACAGCACTTCAAATGAGACAATAAACATTTCAAACGGCAACGAAGCCCAAATCACTGGAATTACTGCAACCCTTACCGGAAACCTCGACCAGGTAGGCTCCATCACAACAGCTCCTGCAACTATGCTGAATGCAGGCGCATGGACTGCATTCAATGTCTCGTTTAACATTACAGAAACAGCAACATACGCAAAATACTCGGGCACGGTCAGCACGTCTGGAAGCGGCAACGCCGGTTGCGACACGGATATCACAATATACGTAATCTCAAATGAGTCAATTCCAACACCCACTCCCACACCAGTCTCGACTTTAGTCCCCACAGCCACTCCGGATACCATTGCACCGATTGTAACTGGAGTAACCCACTCGCCATCGCCAGCATATTACTCGAGCGCGATTACCATAAACGCAACAGCCAATGATACAAACACCGGCGCGAGCATAATCACCAACTGCATTATCAATATTGACAATGGTACGGTCTGGAACTACATGAACCCGACTACCAGCGGCTACGACAGCAGCTTTGAGAACGCCTCAATAACTATTGACCCGCTAACAACGGGGATGCACACTGCTAATATCAACTGCACGGATGCAGGAAACAACACAGGCACATCGAACATGTATGCATTCAACGTCACAGACAACATTGGACCACAACTAAGCGGGTTGAATGGCAAGAAAGGCAAAGGAATAGACCAAATAATTATTCTCTCAGGCTTTGCAAACGAGACTACTACAGGCAACAGCAACATCATAAACTGCTCGTTCCAGCTTGACGCAGGTGCGTGGGAGCCGATGAACACTTCCGATGGGTCTTATGGTGCAATAACTGAAAACATCTCACACAACTGCGGAAAACTCAACAGCGGCAACCACAGCTCAAGGTTCAACTGCACTGATGAATGGGGAAACACCAACACCTCAGACTACTACAACTTTACAGTATTCAAAAACGAGTTCGTCCTAGTAACAGCAAAAGCACCAGCAACAGCAGAAAACTACCACATCAACTGGATTCGCAGCAGGCTCTCACCTGCAGGGTATGAATGGGACATTGACCTTGCAACCCAAGCAGAAATCTCATCAGGAACCAAGAACTTGCTGAACTATTCGGTGGTCGTGCTTACAAGCAGCAACTCAACAAACATGTCCGCATTCTTTACAAAACTCCAGCAATTCAGTGATACGGGCAGGTACATCGTAATGCTTGGCACAGCAGGCCAATACGCTCCAAAGTTCATGAACTGGGTGAAACCAACTGACGCCAACGGCGTGTCAACAAGCATAAACAAGTACCGCTTCCAGACAAGCCACCCAATTACAAGCGGAGTCAACGGCGGGATCAACGGTGCAATATCTGATGTCACAGTAGTTTCGCCCAGCAACGGGGCTACGATTTACAATATACCACTTAGCACATACGGCACCAATATTGCGTCAGTATACAACTATGACACGCGAGGGGTGATAATCGAAAATACGACTAAACACTTCTTGATGTTTGGAGCCACCAGGCCGGATGGGTTCTATTACAATGGCACCAAACTGCTCTCGCAACTATTAGATTATGCGATTACAAGCTCTCCGGAATGATGAAAATGAAAAGAGCACAAGGCAGCGTGGAATTTTTAGTGATGCTATCAGTTGTGCTTACACTATTCATACTTTCGGTATTTATCTACACGCAAAACATCTCAGAAGCAGATACTGCAAGAAGCGGAGTTGAAGCCAACGCAGCTTGCGTCCGCGCATCAACAGCAATCGCGTCTGTTGCAGCATTAGGAAATGGTGCAAATTATACGCTAAACCTTCCTGCAGTCATTAACAGCAAAGAGTACACGCTGTGGATTAATTCAAACGCATCAAAAGTCATGGTTGATTACACCGTTGGAAACACGAGCGCAGGGATTGCATGCGCTTTCCCAAAAGTCAATGTAACCAACACAAGCGGAAGCGCGCTCTTTACAGCCTTGCACAATGCAACTTTGACAAATTCGGAGGGAACCATAATTGCACGCTAGACGAGGGCAGAGCAACTCCATTGACGCGCTAGTGGCCACTGCAATGTTTGTCGTCTGCCTCACATTTATCCTTTCCTTCTGGTCAATGACAATAACCTCACGCGCCGAGATGGTAAAGCGGAGCAGGCTGGAGTACTCTGCAATAGCAGCATCTGATGTGCTGATAAAAAGTTCAGGAACACCCTCAAATTGGGAAGACAACATTACTGGACTGAAAATGATAGGGCTGGCATCATCGCCAAACGTCCTTTCCTTGAACAAGCTTTCCAACTTTTCTGCATTGGATTACTCCATCCAGAAAACCATGATTGGCATTGACTTGGAATACTATTTCTATTTAGAGTACGCAAACGGTACAAAAATATTTTCCAACGGCAACTCAAGCCTTTCAGGATCGCAAATCACAGTAATACGAAGAATCGCCCTTCTTGGCAATGAGACGGTTTCCATGGTGTTATTTGCTTATGGCTAGGCGCGGATTTGTATTCACGCTTGACGCGTTGCTTTCAGTGATTACTCTTGTCGGGTTCCTGACTGCAATATACTTTTTATCATCTCAAGCGCCATACGACGCAGCATCCGGTATTTTGATGAAAAAACGCGCAGGCGATGCATTAGCTGTGCTTGACGCATCCGGAGTCCTTGCCACGGTCAACGAAACCGCAATCAACTCTTCGCTTGAGCAGATGATGACTGAAGCTAACGGGTACCGCGCTCAGTTTGACTACTATTACTATTGGAATGACGGGTTCGACAAAATTTATTCACTTGAAATCAGCACGCCACAGCAAGCATCATCAAATGCAGTGATGTCGCAGCGCGAGTTCCTGGTATTCGAGTCCTCAAGGATAAAGTATTACGGCATAGGCCGCATCTGGATTTGGGAAAAATGAAACGCGGAATACTATACACTTTTTCAATATTCCTCCTCGCAAGTTCGCTGCTTTACCTTGTGCAAACGTTGTCAACTGCACAGAACTCGTTTCTACAAACCAACTCGGAAATTGCGGATTTTGAGGCAGCCATTGCCCAATCGGACCCGACGGCAGCCGGGATCAAAAATATACTCTCACAGGAACTGCTGAACATTTCTTCAGACGGCACGAACGTGACGTTCAATGAGACTTTGGGGGCGGTTGCAGGCTACTCACTTGATGTTACAAGATATTCACAATTTATAACAGACAATTGGCAAAATGCAAATATCTCGGTTGGCCTTACGGACGTATCACGGCCAAAAATCTATATCCTGCCTCAAAACATTACAATAGACCACCCCGACAACTATTCTGTTGTGATATCCCCCCAAAATGATTCTTGGGGCGCAGGAAACATAACGGGGTATATAGTCAGGATTCGCACAACCGCCGCCACACCAACATTGAACTGGATTACTAAAGTAGAACTTGCGTCAACAGACATCAATGCAGCGTATTTCCGCATAGAAGTATACGGCTCAAACGGAACACTATCCGACACTAAGTGGCTAAGCAAATATTCCCTCAGCCAGCTCCAGCTAATTAATGGAAGTAATGCAGTGCTTGCGACCATCCAACTTAATGGAACTGCTGAATTCAAAGCCAACTGCAGCACAATGTTAAATAACTTGGAAACTGTAGTTTGGTTGAGGAACCAGTCCTCAATTTACCTCGGAAAAAACGCAGTAGATATCACTGGCATAGTAAACAAAAAAGGTCCGGTGGGGTTGCTTGAACGTTAGTGAAATCATGCAGAAAGAATACCTGTCTTTCCGGGCTGACCAGACAATTGACGAGGTTATCCGGGCTTTTGCAAAACACAAGGTCACTTCTGCACCAGTATTTACCGGCACCAAGTTCATTGGCATGATTAGCGATGCAGAAATCGCAAAGTTCCTGATTGATGAGGCCAACGCATCGATACGCGACGCAAAAAAGCCCCTTGGAGAAAAAAAGACTCCGATACACAAAGTCAAAAATGCAACTGCCGGAGGGCTTTGCAAGATGCCACGAACAATATTATCGCCAGACAAATCGATAATCTATGCTTTGCCCGAAGTTGCACGCAAAATAGACTGCATACCAGTTCTTGAAGGCGAGAAGTTTCAGGGAGTTGTGCGGGAAGGGGACATAATCAAGCTATTCTTCCATGAACTTGTTAGGCAGGATGCAGTAAAGGCTTCAAAGTCACCACAGGCTACGCCGCAAAAAGAGCAGCACACCGCAGTCGCAAGCCAGCTTGGAAGCAAGATTGGAACAGACATGGACTTGATATTAGAAATATTAAAGCGCGATGGCGAGACATCATGCACAAAAATGGCAGCAGAACTGGGAGTTTCAGAACAGGCAGTTGAACGGCTATGCGAAAGCTTAGCAAACCATAATCTTGTTCAGATGAAATACTCATTCATGGCAGGCACAACAGTTAGGGGGACTACTAGTGAAAAAAACTGAAGAGCAGAACGCAATCGTACTTGAAAGCTTCACAATAGCTGACGGTTGCCTGGAAGCGCCAGTGACTATTGAGCGCAAACCCGGAGAGCACGTGCCTACCTACTGCATCAGCGTACCCAGCTGGGATGAAGGAACAGCTGCGTTTGTAGAGGACATCAAAGCAGAAGTGCTGAGAAAAATCTCCATTTCAGCACAGGAA
>JBAZHM010000011.1:0-14691 GCA_041652355.1 Candidatus Micrarchaeia archaeon
TTCCTTGTACAAGACAATGGGTGGCGAGGTGACGATGTTTACTCCGCGCTCGTTCTTGATTTTGTACTCGATAATCTCAAGGTGGAGCTCTCCCATTCCAGACATCAAGTGCTCTCCAGTCTGCTGGTTGATTTCGACCTTGATGGTCGGGTCCTCCTTGGTGACCTTGCGCAAAGCATCAATGAGCTTGACCAGGTCGCGCGGGTCCTTTGCCTCGATGGACTTGGTGACAACTGGCACGCTGTAGTGCTTGATTTGCTCGAACGGTGCAATTTCGCCTTCGGAGACTGTTTCTCCTGCGTAGACTTCCTTCAAGCCGACGAGTGCGACAATGTTTCCTGCAACAGCGTCCTCGACGATGATGCGGTCAGGTCCCATGTACACTGCGACTTGCTGGACTTTTTCAGTAGTAAATTTGGATGCCAAGAACAACTCGGTTCCCTTGGTGATGCGGCCCGAGTAGAGCCTTCCGATTGCGATTTCGCCAGCGTGCGGGTCCATCTGGATTGCGGTTACCATGAAGCAAGCCTTGCCTTTGGGGTCGCACTCCATCATGGCTTTTCCCTGTTCGGTTGACTGGTCGCCGTGCCAGATTACCGGGATGCGGTATTTCTGCGACTCGATTGGCGAGGGCAGGTTCTTTACCACCATCTCCAGGATGACGTCTCCGAGTGGAGCGATCTTTTGCAGCTGGGTGTGGTCGCCCGCTACGCAGCAATCGTACATTGTCTGGAAGCTGATGTTGTTGCGCTTCATGATTGGGCCTGAAATTGCCCACTTGTTGAATGCGGTTCCGAACGCTACGCTTCCCCTCACGACATCCACTTGCCATTCCTTTTTGTACTCTTCTGGTCCGTAGGTCTCGATGAGCTTGTTGACTGCCATGATGATTTTGAGGAAGCGCTCCTGCATCTTTTCCTTGGAAAGCTTGAGCTCGTTGATGTAGCGGTCAATTTTGTTGATGAATAGAACCGGCTTGACGCGCTCCTTAAGAGCCTGGCGCAGGTTAGTCTCAGTCTGGGGCATGATGCCCTCGACGCAGTCTACGACAAGGATTACTCCGTCAACTGCCCTCATGGCGCGGGTGACGTGCCCGCCGAAGTCTACGTGCCCTGGAGTGTCGATGAGGTTGATCAGGTAGTCCTCCTTTTCGTATGAGAATGCGATTGAGATGTTTGCTGCCTTGATGGTGATTCCACGCGCCTGCTCCTGCGCGTCGTAGTCAAGAACACGCTGCTCTCCCGCAAGCTCCTGTGAGATCAGGCCTGCGCGTGCAACGAGCGTGTCTGAAAGGGTGGTCTTGCCGTGGTCTACGTGGGCAACAATGCCCATGTTGCGGATGTTGGCGCGGTTGTTCATAAGTGCGCTGACTTTTTCGACCACTGCTTCCTTTCTTGCCATTCAAATCACCATGAAATAATAAGTGAGCCTTGCGGCCACCTTCGAAAAAAGAAAAAATAAAAATTGGAAAGAATTTATCTTGCTGACTTTGCCATGCGCTCGGTGTCGTTTTTGCGCTTTACCGAGTAGCTGTTCAGGTCGTTTGCGCCTGCGAGCACAAGCTCGTTTGCAAGCACTTCTGCAAGGGTTGCCTTCTTGTCGAATGCTCCCATGATTGCCGCAAGCGACAAGTTGCGAAGAGCCAGGTCAAGCCTGCGCTGTGGCGCAACGTCTACTGCGACTTGGTAGGAGATTCCTCCAAAGCGCACGCGAGTGATGTCTTCGCGGGGCGCCGAGTTTTCAATTGCACGGACAAGAACTTGAAGCGGGTTTTGCTTGGTCCTCTTTTCGACCTCGTCAAACGCCTTCTCCACTACGTGAAGCGCCTTGCTCTTTTTTCCTTGGAGCTTTCCATGAGTGCGGATGACCCTGCCGGAGAGCTTCTCTCCAGTTCCTCCCCTCATCAGCTTGTTTGCCAGGCGCTCAACAATGTTCACTTTTGATTTTGCGAACTGTTTGTTGCCGTGCCTTGCAAACGAGTGCGGAAGCTCGATGTCGCGCAGGCAAATGTATGGTGCCAGCGAGATATCGTTTACCTGCACATTGTAATCATATTTTCCAAACGCCTTGTAGGCCGGCTTTGCGGCAACTTCAGCATTTGTGTTTTCAGCGGTTTTTGACATGTTTTCAACACCTTGCAAAAATAAAATGAAAAGGAAGAGTTTATCTCTTCGGCTTCTCCTTCTTGCCACGCCTTAGCATGTCAAGCGAGACTCCATTTACCATCACTACTTTGTAGCGGACTCCAGGGATGGAACCCATCTGCCCACGCTGTGAGCCTCCTAGGCCTTCGATAGTGACTTCGTCGTGCTCGTCAATCTTTGTGATTGCCTTGTCACGTGGAGCGTGAGCGGTAACTTTCTTGCCGTTCTTGATCAGCTGGACAACCACTCCCTTGATGATGCCTGAGTGTGGTTGCTTCTGCTCAATTCCGACTTTCTTGATGACAATTCCCTTTGCCTGGGGTGCTCCTTCAAGGGGGTCGTACTTTGCCTTCAATCCGAGCGCCTTGCGTTTCCATGGCTTCTTCAGCCAGCGCTTGGTCTTTCGGTTGCGTTCCAAAACCCTACCTGCGAACAATCCTTTTGCCATTATAACACCACTTTTGAAATATTATAAAAATCACAATATCCTTACTTCGGCAACGCCGAAAAGCCTTTTGGCCAAAAGGCGGGCCTTCTTGATGCGCTCTCCGCCCTTTCCAATTGCCAGTCCCTTTGACTTTGGCTCAACTGACACGAGCACTTCGCCCTTGTCGTTTTGTTCCATTCCCTTAATCATTGCAGGCGAAAGCGCGCGAGTCAAAAGCTCCTTCACATCAGCAGCCTCTTCCACGATTTCGACTTCCTTTCCCTGCATTGCCCTGCGCAGGTTCTGGATGTTCGCGCCACCCTTTCCGATTGCGCGGCCCAGTTGGCCCTTTGCAACAATGAAAATGACTGAGTCGCCCTCAGTCAGCACGTCTGATGCCGCAGCGCCGGTTGCCCGTTCTAGGAAGTTCATCAATTGGATGTCTTCCTGTGAAAGCTTTCTTTCACTCACTTGGTCTTCACCAATTCCTGCAAGTCGGAGTTGCCAAAGTCAAGCACTGCAAAAGTGCTGACTCCGAACGGCTTTCCGCACGCAGTCCCAAGTTCCACCACTGTTCCCGGAAAGGTAAACAGCTGGATTTTGGAAAGCTTGCAGAAGTGCTCCAAGTCCTGCTTTGTCTCAGCAGGGCAGTTTGTCGCAACAACTACCAGCTTCGGCTTTCCCGAAAGCGCGAGCTTGCGCGTCTTGTCTGCGCCAATCACCATTTTGCCGGTGTCAGCAGCCATGCGTATTGAAGTGCCCAAATCCATTGTAAATCACACTTTTTTTGTAAAAACAAATCACTATTTTTCCAATTTCGTATAGCTTGCGGATAAAGAGCGCTGGAAATAGCAGTTGCAATCCCGCAGCCAATCATGGTTGGCAACAGACGTCACAGTGCTTTATTTCCATAAGCGGATCTCAAGCCGAAGCTTACTCTCCGATTCCCGTTTCCGGGTATTAAGAGGAAATTAGTTAGTGCATATTGGGATTTTTAAGGGTTTTCACGAGGTTAATGTGTTTGCAGAAATTTCTTTTTCTTCTTCCCTAGTCATTTTAAGGGGTAAACTAAAGACCTGTCAGGGTGTCTGATAAGGAATCTATTGGGAATTGGTTTTCCGGAAAACAGCGGCATTTCTGGTTTCACTTCAATTTTACCGCAGCCTGTCTTTTGGCGAAGATATTCCTGCAGTTTTTCCGCGGTTTGTTCAGGTGTTTTTATGCCCGCAAAGAATGGGTGGTCAATATTATTGATTATTTTTATGTTGTGTTCGCGCGTGGTGGTAGAAATAATGTTTGACGGGGATTCGACTACATTATTTTGAATGCGTGCGTTTCCTGTGATTCGGGAAAAACCCAGCTCCTCTTCCAGGATATTTTTACTAATAATCACGGAAAGAACTTCTTTTCTGTTTCCTTGCTCCACTGAAATCACCTATTTTCTTTCCCGTGCGGGCGCCTCCGAGATTGAAACCGCCACGTCAGGGTGTATGATTGCGAAGTTGCCTTTTCCCGGCCTTTTTTCAACTGATATCCCGTCGCATCCCGTCCTCTTCCCAAGGTATGCCTCGAGTGCAATTGCCATCTGTTCGGGCGTTTGTGCAGATGAAAAATGGTGGTGTTCTATTGCGCGGACTATCTTGATTTGGTGCATTACTTCGTCCTGCCCGTGCGAGCCGAATGGTTTTATGAAGTTTCGCGTGGCAGGCTCAAAAGATTCTTTGCCGAAAGTTTCTTGTGGTTTCCCTTCAAATCCTAATTCTTTTGGCAGCATGTTGCTAATGATGAGGGAAAGTTTTTTTCGGGGTCCTTGGGACAAAGGGAATCACCAACCTACTGGTGCCTGCGGCTGTTTTTAAAACGAAAGTTTTCCCGGCAAAGACGGCACATTTTTTCATTAAGGATAATATTGAGCGTGATTCGCAAGACTAATCCCACCCTTATAAAGAGAATCGGAACCAAAATAATCCTGTCAAATTACGCTTTCAAAGGTGTTCATATGGACTTGGCTCCCGTGCGCGGCTCGCGCGATTTTTTGGTAGAAGAAAAGCTTCTCCGAGACTGGGCAATGCAAAAGCTCAAGTCCGTGTTCGAGCGCTTCGGCTTCAACCCGATAGAGACTCCTGCAATAGAGAACTGGGAAGTCCTTTCCTCAAAGTACGCCGGTGGCGCGGAAATACTCAAGGAAACATACAAGCTTACTGACCAGGGAAACCGCGAGCTTGGGCTTAGGTATGACCAGACTGTTCCTGCTTGCCGCGTCCTTGCTGCTAACCCCCGGCTTGCAATGCCTTTCAAGCGATATGCAATCGCTCCAGTATGGAGAGATGGGCCGATCAAGCTTGGAAGGTACCGCGAGTTTTACCAGTGTGATTTTGACATCTTCGGCGTTTCATCCCAGTCAGCTGAAGCTGAAATCGTTGCAATCCTCAAGGCGGGTTTTGACGCCCTTGGCATTGAGTGCAAGCTCAAGTTAAACAACCGCAAAGTCCTTGATGGCCTCTTGGAATCCTGCGGTGTGAGCGCAGAGCAGGCAACTCCAATCATACTCTCAATAGACAAGCTTGAAAAAATCGGAGCAAAGGAAGTGCAAAAGGAGATGGAGGAAAAGGGCGTCTCCGCTGCAAGTGCAAAAAAAGTCCTTGAGCTGTTCGACGAGCTTGACAAGCTTGGCAATGAAAAGCTGGTGGCGCGGCTTGAAAAAATCCTCAAGGCCGGAACCGGCGCTGAAGGCCTTGCTGAGCTTAAGCAGCTCATTGGTTATGCCAAGCTCTATGGAATCGCCGATGACTTTTACGAAATCAAGGCAAGCCTCGCGCGCGGGCTTTCCTACTATAGTGGAACAGTGCTTGAAGGTTATGTTCCCGGAAGCATCATCAAGTCAAGCATCTGCGGTGGCGGGCGCTATGATGATGTGGTTGGAAAGTTTTCAGGAAAAGACAGAGTTCCGGCAATCGGCGCTGCTTTTGGTTTTGAATCCATTTGTGAAATACTGAAAGACAGGATTGCCAAGGGTGAAAAATTCGAAGGCATCCGCAAGACGTCAGTTGAGGTTTTCGTAATCCCCATCAAGGACCAGCCTTTTGCATTTGAAGTGGCGCAGGAACTCAGGTCGCAGGGTGTAAATGTTGCAATCGACCTGATGGGCAGGGCAATTTCAAAGAACCTTGACTACTGTTCCAAGCAGGGAATTCCCTTTGCTGCAATAATCGGCGACAAGGAAGCTAAGGAAAAGAAAATCAATTTGCGAAACCTCGTAAGTGGAGTGGAGAAGCTGGTGTCTGTAACTGATGCGGCAAAGGCTGTTCGTGATTGATTTTTGGTGTGTATTTTGGAAAAACCCGCGGTTCGCATTAACACTTACCGTGACGTGGTGCAAAAATCCAATCGAATCCAGTTCGATGAGATGAAGGGTCTTGTTGCGAACTGCTGGAAAAAGAGTAGCAAAAGAAAGAAGACTGGTTTTAGTTTGTTTCCGGCATTAGGCATCATTTGAATTTGTACTGCAAGGCGGGGATTATGGCCTGAAGTACATTGCGCACAACGTTGCGTTGCTTGAGAAAGCCAAATAGCCGCTTCCTGCAGTCAGGTCGAATGTCGGACCACTTGGGCTGGCGGACGAATTGTAAACTTCGAAAATATTAGATGCATTGAGCCGTGCAAATGCGGTTATGTTGCAGTTTCCAAAAATCTGGCTGAAAGTGGCGCCACCGTATGGCGCGCTAATCGAGTTCCATCCCGGGACTACTGCATTGTAGTAGCTTGTCCTGTTGTAGTATAGTGAACCATTAAATGAGATTGTGCAGGGGGAGGAACTGTTGAGTCTGTAGCTTTCGTTGCCGTTGATGCTTGCCATTGGTATTTCGTACCAGCTGTTGTTGAATGGATTAAATCGGTTTACTGTGGTATTGGAACAGGTATTGCTTGCAACGCTTGGGTTTGAAAGCGGAACTGAAAACAGATAAGATTGTGTAGAAACGTAGTGCGTGAATGAAGGGATGGGGGTTGGCGTTGTAATAGGGGTTGCCGTTGGGGTTGGCGTGACTATTTTTGATGAAAGTACATAGTTGTGGTAATAGTCGCTTGATATTGCCACTTCCGTAAATTCTGTCTTGTAGTGGTTTTCAGCATTGACTGTAATGTTGTACGTGCCGTCTGGAACCATGTCTATGGTATATTGTCCGTCGCTTGTGCTATATCGTGTATTCATGTATATGCGCGGATTGAATGAACTGACTATAAATATTGATGCGCCAGCTATTCCCGTGCCGTTGCTGTAGGTTATGCGTCCGGTGATTTTGCGTGAGCCTATTGGAGATGGCTGAAAGTTGCCTGACGATGATACGGTGACTCCGACAAGTATGTCTCCGGTTGACATTCTTACTGCGCCGTTTACGCGGATCTGGCCGCCAGTATATGAGGATTCAGAGCCTGCGTAAAGTGATACTGATTGTGAGCTTGTATGGCTTGGGGAAATGTAAAATGTTACGTATGGCACTGCTGCATGGCCACTTTCCCACTCAGAAAACCCGGTGTACTTGAATATTGTGTTGCCGTTTGTGGTAACCTGGTCTCCTTGGAAAAGGTAGTACGTGCCGTCGCCTGTGTACTTATGGTTTCCTGATGCGACATCATCGCATACGTTAAGCGTAGTCTGGTATTGGTCTGAGACGTATACTTGCTCTGTTTTATCGCAGTTGTATCCCTTTACGTACACGATGTGGTATCCGACTGAAAGGTCGATTACTATGTAGGTTGTGGCTGAACTTGGCATTCTTCCCCGGTTGATGCCGTCTACAGATATGTCAACTGGAGAGACTCCGCTGATTATTTTGATGCTTTTCGGGTATCCGTTTGAGTAGTAGTATGGGTAGCCTTGGTTGCCGTAGTTGCATTCCGGGCTATACATCAGCGTGCCGTTGTAATGCGTGTAGGTGTAGCAATAGGTGTTGTACTGGTTTTGATACCCTGGCGGGTAATATAGCGTGCCGTTGGGGTATGTTGAAGGGTATTGGTAGTTGTTGGGATAATTGTTGTAGTTGTTCGGGTAATTGTAGTAGTTGTATTGAGTTGGCTGTGCAGTTGCCTGTGGCGGCACGTAGTATGTTTGGTCAATTATCGGAACGCCATTATACGGCGTTGCAGTTGGCGCCTTTGTCGGTGTTGGCTGCAAGATTATCGGTGTTGGCGTGGGGGTAGAAACCGCACTTGCGGAAACAAATCCTGTCATTCCGCCCGGGTTGACGAATAGTATTGCAATTAGCGCAAGAGTCAGAAATGACACTGAAAGGATGATGCCATCGATTTGGCCTTTATTTGACATTTGTTACCCACCACAAAATCAATTGATTTAAGTTACTACTAAGCAGTAACTATATTCTGGATTAATCTTTTAAACCCGGCAGAAATTAGCAGGCGGATAAAAAGGCGCTAAATTGGCGCAAGCCCGTGTTGCGCTGCAATTTCCAGCGGATTTTTTGAAATGGCCAATCTTGCTTCTGATTCAGTCATTTGCAAAAAAGCAGTTGCAATCGCAATCATTTCTTGGGGTGACTTGCATTCTGATTCAGTTGTTGCGCGGCTTGTGATTACCATTGCGGTTTTGTGCTTTCTGCACAATGCAACCGCCTTGGATGCCACATGCAATCTTCCTGCGCGCCTATTGCCTGTTGTTTGAAGAAAAATCGAAAGCGGAAACTCGATTGCCTTTGCTTCGTCTGCAACTTTGCGGAAAAGCTTGGGCTCCCGTTCGAATCCCTTTGCAAGAAACGGGCTGATCAGTGCTGCGTTTCTTTGCTTGCAGCATGCCATCAAAAGCTCGACGTTAGTTGACTCGACTGCGCTGGGCTTGGAGAGTTTTTTTGAAATGTCTGCCTGCGAGTTGATTGCAACAACTGGCAAAGAAAAAGATTGGGAAAAGCCGAGCTTGGTTTCAAGCGCGGACAGTTCCGGCTTTGCGACAAGCAAGTCAACAAAGTCCATCAAAACTCAGCTTAGGCTTTCTTTGCTGCGGGCTTGGCTTGTGCCACAGCAGGCTTTGCTTCAACCGGTGCAGCTTGCTTTACCCTTGCTCCTGGCTTCATCGGGCAGCTGTTGCGCATGATTATTTCAAAGTACTTGTCCGTTCCAGTTTCTCCTGCCAGATAAACGCCCATGGGCTCGAGGTTGGTGAACTTGTTTGCAGCCTTAATCACAGCGTAGTACGAAAGCGGCGCTCCTGGGTTTACTTCCTTGCGGTTCTTTCCAGGCTTGCGGCCCAAGTCAGCACGGCGCCTTACGCGCTTTCCTTTAGAAATGCGCACGCGCACAACTATGATGTCCTTTGTGGCTTTGTACCCAAGAGTCCTTGCACGGGGAATGTTGGTTGGCCCGGTCAGCCGGACTATAGGCCTGCCCCTGTGCCACTTGATTAAGCGTGCCTTGTATTCTGGCGAGCGCTCGGCCATTGTCTTTCTGTAAGATTCGCGAATGTATTTAGTCGCACCCATTTAGTTCAACTCCGTTAAATGCCACCGGCCCCTATTGGAATATTATGCCAAAATAGGTTGCCGTATAGTTCAGGGACCGCGAGCCCCCACATCCAACGTGGCAAAGAGAATATCTTATCTTGCCGCAATAATATTAATACCTTAGGAAAGTAAGCTGCCTAGGAAAGTAAGCTGCCACTTGGCAGCATAAGCGAACGTGGCGTGCATGCAAGTTACTGTCATTTACGAATGCAAGAAAACAAAAGTCAAGCTCAAAGGCGGCTCAACCATTTCAAAAGCAATAGCTGCGCTTGATGCGAATTCACAGACCGTAATCATAAAGCTCAATGGAAAGATTGCGCACGAAAAAAGCAAGCTAAAAGAAGGGGACAAAGTAGAGCTTATTGGAATAATATATGGCGGGTAGCGCTTGCCGGCTAGTGTGAAAAATATGCCAAAAAGGATTTCTGAAAAAACAAAGTTTGAAGGCCGCATCTTCAGAATCTTGGACGTTCTTGTGCGCCATGACAACGGCACGGAATTTTCCTATGAGGTAATGCAGGGCCGGGGCGGCTCAAGCAACGCAATGATCATTGCAGTTGATGGCAAAAAGCGAGTGGTTTTGGTAAAAGAGTATTTTGCAGGAATAAACAAAATGCAATTGTGCGTTCCAAAAGGCCGCATCGACCCTGGTGAAAAGCCGATTGAGGCTGCGGCGCGCGAGCTTGAGGAAGAAGCAGGTTATGCTGCAAAGACGCTCGAACTTTTGGGAAAATTTTGCCTTGCTCCGGGGTACTCCGACCAGGAGTCTTACATTTACCTTGCAACTGGGTTGTCCAAGCCAGCAAATCCCAAGCAGGGAGATGAAGTCGAGCCGATGCAGGTTGTGCTTGTGCCGCTTTCAACTGCAGTAAAATGGGCAAAGAGTGGAAAAATCCCAGAAGCCCGCGCAGTAGCCGGCCTTTTGCTTGCAGAGCAGTTTATTAATTGTAAAAATGCAAATTCAAAGAAATCAGATTCAAAGAAGAAATAATTGGTGTTCTACTCTATGCTTGACTTGATGTCTCCTGAATCAATCCTTTCTACTTTTGGCTACATCGCCCTCTTTGGCTTTGTTTTTGCAGAGTCTGGATTGTTCTTTGGTTTTTTCCTTCCTGGCGACTCGCTGCTTTTTACTGCAGGAATTCTTGCATCCAAAGGCATGCTTGACATTTACCTGATTTTGCTTGGCACGGTGTTCTGCGCGTTTTTAGGGGACCAAGTCGGTTATTGGACTGGAAAACAGTTTGGGCCAAAAGTATTTTCAAAGCCCGGGTCGTTCTTCCGCAACCCCGTGTACATAGAGAAGGCACAGGCGTTTTATGAAAAGCACGGGAAAAAAGCCATTGTGCTTGCGCGTTTTGTTCCAGTAGTGCGCACTTTTGCTCCCATTTTTGCAGGGACTGCCAAGATGGATTTCACGACTTTTACTCTTTACAATGCAATCGGCGGAATCCTCTGGTCAATTCTGTTTATTGGCGCAGGGTTCTTGCTGGGCAGCGTTCTTCCAAACTCACTTGAGGCAATGTCCGTAATTGTGCTTGCAATCATATTCATCTCGTTGCTTCCCATAATCTACGAAGTCTGGGGCGAGTACAAGAAAGGGAAGAAAAAATGACTTCCGAAATAGCATGCAACTGCTGCAGCAAACGTCCTGCAGTGATAGGCCTTTCTTATTCCGGGCTTGATCTTTGTTCACCGTGCTTTTTCAAGCTATTCGAGCGCAGGGTGCGAAAGGCAAACCGGGACTTTGCAATGCTTCGCAGGGGAGACCGCATATTAGTTGGAATTTCCGGCGGAAAGGACAGCGCGGCAATGCTTCATGTCCTTGACAAGATGGCAAAGCGAATTGGAAACATCACTCTCATTCCGGTTTTGATTGACGAAGGAATCAAAGGCTACAGGGAGAAAGCAAAAAAGAAAGCGGAATCTTTGTGCAAGGCGCACGGGTACAAGTTGATTGTATTTTCATTTGCCAGCCTGTCCGGGCATTCCCTTGACCAGATCATCAAAATCCGCGGCAAGTCCAGAAATCCCGAGTTCAAGTCAATGGGCGCGTGTGCAATCTGCGGAACACTGCGCAAATACCTGCTCAACAAAGCAGCGTTGAAGCTCAAGGCAAACAAAGTCGCAATCGGCCACAACGCAGATGACATTGGCCAGACTTTCCTTATGAACATGCTGCGTGCAGACCCTGAGGGCGTATCCCGTTTCGGTCCAGTCTCTGAAAACGGTGCGGACGGTCTTACTGTTCCCCGAATCAAGCCTCTAATTTACATTCCCGAACGCGAATGCGCATACTATTGCGCTCTCAAAGGCCTTTCCTACCATCTTGGGGAATGCCCGTATGCAATGGAAGCTTTCCGAGGCTTGGCAAAGGACTTCCTAAATGATGCTGAGGCGAAGTACCCTGGGATAAAGTTCAACGTCCTCAAGTCGTACCTTTCAATGCGGGATGTTCTTGAGGAAAACCGCGGCAAGAGCCGAAAAAGCATTCCCTCTTGCAAATGCGAAAAGTGCGGCGGCAAGTCGTCAAAAGAGGTTTGCCGCGCGTGCCAAGTCCTTTCGTATCTATACGAATAGTTTTTTTATAGCCGTTTTTTTTGCTTGCTTTGGCTTTTCTAAGAATCAGAGCGTATCAATTATGTCAACGCACGTAAGGAGAAAGGTGTTCAGCTGGGGGTTTCCGGCCTCCATTTTCATGCGCTCAAACTGCGAGTACTGCTTGTAAAGCTCTATTGCCTTGGATTTTGCGTCTTCGCTTGCCTTTGTTGAGCTTTGGATTTGCGAGATTGCCTCCATTGGCGTCCTTGCGTCCATTGCAAAGAACTTCTTGAGGAACTCGTGCAAAAAGTCAAAAGTCTCCTTTTCTCGCTGCTGCTGGGGCATCTGCGTGTATGCAAAGCGGTTGCGAAGCTCCTCTACCCTGTGCTTGTAGACAAGCCTCTCCGCTGCGTTCTGCGAAACAGCAGGCTCGGGTTTTTTGAGAAAATCAAGCAGTGCCATATGATTAGTAACTTGCGCTGGGGATTATAATGCCTTTTGGAACCCTAGGCCAACGCCGTAAGGAACACAAACCCAACAAGGAAATGAGCGTGGCCACGTGCGCCGGGGTCTTGGCGGAATACACCTTCGTGATGGCATTGAATACCCCGAACAGGATTCCGGCTGCAACTGCAAACAAAAGCCATTCTTCCATGCAGCACGGCCTCACTGTTTTTCCAAGTCGCCGCCGGGTTGTGCCGGCTGCACGAGCGAAAGGATGTACGAGACATCGTGGTTGGTTGTCATAAGCTCGTTGCGGAAGCCAGTGTCGCAGAACAATTTTGCAAGGGATTGCTCGTCGAACTTCTTCGAGCGAAGGGTCAAAAGAGGCTTGGATTTCGCAAGAAGCACGGTTTCATCACCGATTCTTGCCTCCAAGTCCCTTTTTGGAATTAGCTTGAACTCAACACGCTGTTCCTTGTGGTTCCAGTCCACGTGATAGTCCAACGCCGTGTCGTCGAAGCCCAGCCTTCTGGGCAGGCTCAGTATCAGCCGTTTGAGGTTTCCTTCTTGGGAATAGCGTTCGACAACGCACCCCATATTGGCAGGTTTTGTGCGCTCGACACCAATCAAAAGATAGTCTTGTGGCCCCATTGCGTCGCGAAAATTCTTCAGTATCATTGTCTCATCGGAGAAATTGCCAAGAGTGGTGCCAAGAAAGACGAATAGGCCGGGGTTGCCCTCATCGCCTATGCCAAGGCCACGCACGGCATCCACGAACAGTTCAGTCTCGAAGTCAAGTTGCCTGCATTCAATGTCAATGTCGGGGAAGGCGTTCCTTACGTTTTGCGAACTCAGGTCAAGCATCTCGCGGCTCAAGTCAACTGCGACGTACCTTACCTTGAGGCCCAATTGCTTTGCTTTTGCAATTACCGGCAGTATTGGCTTGCCGTTGCCGCATCCGATGTCCACTATGTTTATCCTTTTGGCATTCCCGAACGGGACAAATACCGCGTCGAGCCTTTTTTCCAGAAGCTGCTGCTCAAGCTTGGAGGCACCGCACAGCAAGGAGTGTTCGGAGTAATCGTTCCAAATCGCGGCTCCTTCGCCGGTGTAGGAGAACTTATAGGGGAGTTCGTCTTTTCTGCTGCTGACAGCTATCTGCGTTTGCTGAGACTTTGTAAGCATGAGAACTGCATTTCAACTTTATTGCTAAAGAAAACATTTCATAAAAAACTAGACAAAAGAAGGTATTTTATACTAAAATATTAAAAATGACTAATAATGGCTGAAATATATATTCCAACAAAAAAGGAGCGCAGGCTGCTTTCGTGCATTGATTTTGACTGCCGGACGTCCGATGCTGAGATTGGCAGGAGGATTGGCGTGAGCAAGCAGGGCGTGAGCTACCTTTTGCGCAAGCTTGAGGCGCGAAAAGTCATAAAGCAGTACTACCCGGTAATCAACATAATGAACCTCGGTTGCAACTACACGCGCTTTTTTGTGAAGTTTCGGGACGCGAAGTCGTCCGACTTCAAGGCAGCAACTGCTTGGCTTGACCGCAACAAGGTCTGGTACCTGCGAACCGACGGCGCGTACGATTTCCTCTGTGCGGCATGGTCTTACACTTATGACGAGTTCAAGGAAAAGACCGACGCGTTCTATGGCAGGTTCTCTTCAAAGATAAAGGACAAGCGCGAGTCGCTGTGCATCGAGCTGCGGCAGTTCAAGAACCGCTGGCTTTTTGACGACGGCAACACGGAAGAGATACTCATGAAACCCTCTGCAGTTTTTGAGCCGGACGAAACCGACCGGAACATACTGAGGGCGCTTGAAAAAGACGCTAGGTCGCCCCTTGTGCAGATAGCCGCTCGCGCCAAGTGCAGCCCGCCAACCGCAGCAGCAAGGATTGGGCAGATGGAGAAGGCGCAGGTCATCCTTGGCTACAGGCCCAGCCTGAACCTGCCGCTTCTTGGCTATTCCTATTACAAGGTCTTCTTCTACTTCAACAGCTTCAAAAAGTCGGACGTATCAAAGTTTCTTTCATTTCTTTCAGAGCAGGCTGCTGTAACTTACATGCAAAAAGAAATCGGCCGTTCCGACCTCGACGTTGAGATGGCTCTGCCTTCAAACCAGGATTTCTTTTCGTTCATGCGCGAGATTTCTTATGCTTTTCCAGGTTTGGTCAAGGAATACGAGTTTTTAATAGTGGAGCGGGAAAGCAATGTAAGTTACTTGCCTAGTGGATTCTAAGTTCCAGCTTAACATGGGGCTCAACAAACTGCCAAAGCAATCAATAAAAACGTTGGTCGCTAATATTATTCTTCTTAGCCGAAAGGGGCAAAAGCGGCATTTGGGGCTCTTTATACAAAGTTCCGTATTCTTCCGCGCATTTTTTGCATTTTGGGCGTTTTCAACAAAGGTGAATTTTTATGGGTATAAGGCCATCAAGGACTGTTCGCAATCTCAAGTCAAAGCAGATTTGGACTAGGCTGTCGCAGAAAAAGCCTCGCAAGAGCTACATCAAGGGCGCACCGCGACCAAAAATCCGCCAGTACCACATGGGCGCAGACAAGTATTACGAGCTTGAAGTTGACATGATTTGCGGCCGCAATTTGGCGCTTCGCGA
>JBAZHM010000011.1:14701-17661 GCA_041652355.1 Candidatus Micrarchaeia archaeon
ACAACGCAATCGAGGCTGCACGCCAGGCTGCAAACAAGCGCCTGGAAAAGGAGCTCATGTCCACCAACTATTACCTTACTGTGTTGAAGTACCCGCACGTTGTGGTGCGTGAGCACACTGCTTTGGGGGTTGCCGGTGCAGACCGTATCTCCAAAGGCATGAAGCAAGCCTTTGGCTCTCCAAAAGGCAGGCTTGTCCACGTCCACGTTGGCGATGCAATAATCCGTGCCCGTGTCATGGCAAAGGGTCTCTATGCAGTAAAGAAGGCTTTTGACATGGCAATGCGCAAGCTTTCAGGAGTATACACGCTTGACATAAAGGACATCACAAAAGACCCAGTCAACCTGGCAAGGTCAAAGACTGCGGCAGTGGTGTACAAAAAGAAGGAAACTGCAGAGGAAAAGAAGAAGGCCGAAGAGGCAGCAGCAACTGCAGCAGCCGCAGCAGCATCAACCACTGGTGCGGAGGGAGAGGCGAAGGCCGCTCCGGCAGCAGATGCCAAGAAGGCAGCTGCAAAGAAGTAGTCCGCTATAGCGGGCTATTTTTCCCTTTTTCTTTTTTTATTTCCAGCCTCATGCGGGTTTTTTTGGGAAATCGAAAAAAGGTTAAAGGGTTATTGTGAAAGTATTACCATCAATTTTTTGTTTCAACGCTCTAACTTTTCATAAATGGGTGCATTACAAATGGGTGAAGGAATTTCTTCTACAAGCGAATATGACGTCATCGTATGCGGTGGTGGGCCAGGCGGCTCGTCAACAGTTGCGTTTCTTTCAGACGCAGGCCGCAAGGTGTTGTTCTTGGAGAAAGTTACTTTTCCCCGCGACAAGACCTGCGGAGATGCAATTTCCGGAAAGTCCATGCACATTATAAAGAAGCTCGGGCTTTACGAGAAGATTTCCAAGACTCCTAATGCAATCGTGAACGCAATCGGGTTTTCCTCGCCTAACGGCGCGTACGCGCGCATTGAAGTGCCTCCAAAGGCAGATGGCACAAAGGAAGCGGGCTTTGTTTGCCGCCGCGAGATTTCAGACAACATTTATTTCCAGAACGCAAAGTCCAAGCCCAACGTCACTACGATGGAAAACACCGAAGTAGTTGACCTGATTTTTGGCGAGGACGGAAAGTCCGTTATCGGAGTCATTGCAAAGTCCGCAAATGGCACGCAGCAGGAATTCTATGCAAAAGTAGTGGTTGGCGCGGATGGCGCAAACAGCATCATCGCACGCAAGGTTGGCCTTCCAGAAAACGACCCCCAGCACTGGTGCCTGGCGGTTCGTTCGTATTATACTGGCGTAAAGGACGTTACTGACGCAATCGAGCTTCACTTCAACCAAAAGGTCCTTCCAGGATACTTCTGGGTGTTCCCATCTGATGATGGAAAGGCAAACGTGGGCCTTGGGATGCTTGTAAGCGATGTGCGAAAGCACAAAATCAACCTCTCGACTTTAATGGAGGACATCATCGCAAATGACCCGCTCTTTAAGGAACGGTTCAAGGATGCAAAACGCGTCTCGCCAATCAAGGGCTGGAACCTTCCGCTTGCAAGCCAGAGGAAGAAAAGCTTCGGCGACGGCTATGTCTTGGTGGGTGACGCTGCAAGCCTGATTGACCCGTTTACCGGCGAAGGCATGGGCAACGCGCTCACAAGCGGCTTTTATGCTGCGCAGGTAATCAATGAGGCTTTTGCTGCAAATGATTTTTCCGAAAAGTTCCTCAAGCAATATTACGACCGGCTGTGGGAAGAGCTTGGGCCTGAGGTTGACATAAGCTACAACATGCAGCGGTATGGAAAGCACACTTTCCTGCTCAACCTAGTCATCGGCAAAGCATCTAGGAGCCCGGAGATTCGCGAGATGATTGCAGGGTCTTTCATCAGCGAGGAAGCAAGGAAAGGCTATACTTCGCCAATGTTTTACCTTAAGATGCTTTTTGCTTGAAAAGCAAATTGCGCTTTCATTTCTTTTTTTATTTTCTTTTTAGGTATTTTCAATCAAGATGAGGGGGATTGTTTTGAAGGAAAATTCAAGCTTGACATCGGATTTGGTTAAGTTCTTAGTGCCGCTTCTTTTGATTCCTGCGACATTCATATTCGTCATTCCATACGGCCATGACATGACCAACCTGTTCATCGGCGGCATCTTTGCCTGGGTGTTCCTGTTCAAGGCGGATATGCGCGGAAGGCGGCTGATGGTAATACTTTCAACATTTGCCTTTGCCTTTGAGACTGCAAACGTTGCTTCCGGCTTTTACAGTTATGTGGGCCACGAGAGCCTTCCAATGTGGGTTGCAATGGGCTGGGCGGTGCTTGGATGGTACATAGTCTCCCTTATTCCGATTTTCAAAAAAATCCCGGAGTGGGTGGCAGTGGGCGTGAATGCGCTTGCGCTCCTTCTTGTTGCAATCCAGTACAACTTCTGGGCAGTGACTCTGCTTTTTGCAGCAGCAGGCCCATATGTCTACACTCGCGCTTCGGCAACGCTTCCGGCAATGTTCTTTGCATTCGGTTCCATAATCGGCCTGGTCCTAGAAGTGTCAGGCACTACGCTCGGAGTCTGGGCGTATACTAATTCGCTGGGCGTTTCTGTAACTCCTGAATTCGGGCAGCTTGCGCTTGGCTATGCAACAGTGCTGATATTCTGCTACTGGCTTGCAGGCTACGACCGGTTGGAAGAAAAAGCCTGAATCCCTATAAGGCTTTGTTCATTTTTTTGAGGTAATGCTTAATGGAATTCAGCGTACTAAAGCAGCCATCCAAGGCCGGTGCCGCAAGCGTTCATCTGCTTTTTGAAGGCGAGAAGGCAGAAAGCGTCCAGTTTTCCAAGGAAGACTTCTCCGCAAAGCCCGGCGAGACCTGCATCATACGCAAGGAAGGCGTTTCCATCCTGGTGGGCTTGGGAAAGAAAGCGGATTTTGAAGATGAAAAAATTCGGCAGGCCGCGGGTGCTTTTGTCTACGCTTCC
>JBAZHM010000012.1:0-17388 GCA_041652355.1 Candidatus Micrarchaeia archaeon
GGGTACTCGTCTTCGCCGTCGATTTTGTACATGACTTTTTCAAAGTCGGAAAGGTCGGTGACTCCTTCGTAAGCAGCTCGGTTCATCATGTATGGCGGCATTACTGGCGTGTATCCTTTTGTGACAAGCAGGTCCATTGCAAACCGTTGCAATGCCATGTCCAATAGGACCAAATTTCCTTTCAAAAAGTAAAATCCCGCGCCTGAAATCTTTGCAGCGCGCTCAAAGTCAGCCCAGCCCTTCTCAGCAGCTAGCTGGCCGTGGTTTTTCAGCTCGAACGGGGGGACTTTCGCCTCTCCCCATGTTTTAATCTGGACGTTTTCCGAGTCGTCCTTGCCAACTGGCACGCTCTCATGCAAAATGTTGGGCAGCCTCATCAAATAGTACTTGATTTTTTCGTTGATTGCATCAAGTTGCGTTTCGGTTTCCTTGAGTTTTGCCGGAATCGCGCCTGCTTCCTTCAAAAGTTCGGTGGCGTCCTTTCCTTCCTTCTTCACAAGGTTAATTTCGCGCGAGATTGTGTTGCGGCGGTTGCGCAATGCTTCGGACTGGAGTGCAAGTTCACGTGCAATTTTGTCTTTTTCCAAAAGGTCGGAAAGCCATCCGAGCTTTTCGCTGTCTCCCCTTTTTTGAAGGTCCTTCTTTACAATTTCTTGGTTTGCGCGTACGAACTTAAGCTCAAGCATTTATTCTTCACTCCCATTTGCGTGGTTTTTGTTATTGGGTGTTATAATCAGATTTTCATCAAGGCTTATTTGCCTTACTATGCCTATCCTGCTGTCTGACTTGAGCTCCTTGATTGCCTCTTCCGGCACGTTAGCATCAATTGCAAGTACTGCAACTGCTTTCTTGAACTTCCTGCGCCTTCCAAGCGCCATTTCTGCGATGTTTATGCCATATTTTTCCAGCACGGTGCCGATGTGACCGATCACTCCGGGCACGTCGTCGTTTATTGTCCAGAGCATGCGCGGCGAAGCCTTGGCTTCGAAGTCGTAGCCTGAATAGCCGACGATGCGCAGGAACTTGTGCGAAAATATGCTTGCGGTAATCGAATCAGAAGTTCCATCCGAATAGGCTGCAGTGATTATGACTGCATTCGCGTAATCCGTTGGCTGCAGCTGTGCAGGCTGGCTTACTGCAATCCCTTCTTCAGTTGCAAGGAGCATGCAGTTTACAGTGTTTGCATCCGGGCGCATTTTTTCAAGGAAGCCCTGAACCGCAAAAGTCGCAACTGCCTTCTTTGCAGATTCGGGCACGGTTCCTCCAAACTCAACGCAAATCTTTGCTGGTTTCTTCTGTCCAAGCTGGTAGAGCATCGCGCCGAGTATCTTTGCAGCGTTCATGTAAGTCTGTGCATTCTCAAGCTCATCCGGCTTGAGCATGTATGGCAAGTTGAGTGCAAAAGGCACGACTTTGCCATCCATCGCAAGCAAGGTCTGCTTGACTATGCTCATTCCGGTCTTGAGCTGCGCGTCAACTGTGCGCGAGCCCAGATGTGGTGCAGACACCACGTTTTGAAGCGCAATGAGCTTTTCAGGCATCGAGCCTTTCTCAATCGGCTCCTTGCTCCACACATCAATTCCTGCGCCATAAACTTTTCCGTTGTTGAGGTTTTCAAAAAGCGCAGCCTCGTCAACCAGCCCTCCGCGTGCTGCGTTGATTATGACGATGCCTTTTTTCATAAGCGAAAACTCGTTTGCGCCTATAATCGGCTTTTTGTCCGCAGTCATGGGCATGTGCAGCGTGATTATGTCCGACCTTTTGCAAATTTCCGCGATGCTGCCAACAAGCTCGACGTTCATCTCCTGTGCCCTCTCTTTTTTCAAGTAAGGGTCGTAGCCTATGACTTTCATCTCAAAGCCGTTTGCATACTGCGCAACGCGCGAGCCGATTTTTCCCAGGCCGATGATGCCGATGGTCTTTGCGCAAAGCTCGAAACCCATGGTCTTGCTGCGGTCAAACTCCCCTGCGCGCATCGAGTTTGTGGCAAGCACAGTCTTTCTCATCACGCAGAGCATAAGTGCCATGGCCTGCTCAGCAGCGCTTACTGTGTTGCCGTTGGGGTCGTTGTACACTAGAATGCCTTTTTTTGTGCAAGCAGCAAGGTCAATTTTGTCCGTGCCAACTCCAAGCCTGCCTACAAACTTGAGCTTCTTTGCAGCATCCAAAAGCCTGGCATCAACTTTGGTGTTGCTTACGCAAAAAATCCCTTCGTAATCTCCAATTATTGCAAGGATTTCGTCATAAGTGATGCCTTTCTTTTCGTCAACAGCCACTCCGGGGCGCTGGCGCAGGATGTCAAGCGCTTCCTTTGGAACATATCCTGGCAATAATATTTTGTAAGCCATATTCCCCAAAACACCTTCTTGCAGTCAAAACACAATTTCTACGTTGTTTGCAAAATCTGCACTTTGCCTTCAGAACCCAATCTGCCCAGCAGCATTCTCCAGGCTGTCCAGCATCTTAGAAAGGCCTTCTGGCGTCATGTTTGCCATATGCGCAACACGCAGCACCTTGTCTTTGTAGTCTCCCATGCCTCCGGACAGAAGGAAGCCATCTTCCTTAAGCTTTTGCCGAAGCGCAGCAGAATTGTCCGTGCGAATTCCAGTAACTGACTTTGACCTGTAGCCTTCCTCTACAAAAAACGGCGCATCCATCTTTGCAAGCCGCTCGGAAACAAGTTTTGCCAGCCTTTCGTGCCTTGCAATGCGTGGTGCAAGCCCCTCAGCATCAAGCTCAAGCACCGCTTGCTCCAGGCCATAGAACCCTGCAAGGCTCGGAGTGTTGGGGTGCTCGTTCTTTGCCGCGTACTTTATGTAATTGCGCAGGTCAAAGTAGTAGCTTCTGGGTTTTGCCAGCTTGTTTGCACGCTCGGTGCCAGCAGCGCTAAGCGCAAGGAAGCTCATTCCTGCAGGCCCTGCGATGCATTTTTGCGCTGAAGACGCGCATGCGCCGATTTTCCACTCGTCAAACTCAAGCGGAGCCGAGCCCAGGCCCGAAACCGTGTCCACAAAAAGAAACGCTCCGGCATCGTCTGCTGCTTTTGCAATGTCCTTAACTGGGTTTAGCACCGTACTTGCCGTGTCATTGTGCACTGCTGCAATGTATGTGGGCTTGAAGTTGTCGATTTCTTCCTTGACTTTTTCAATGTGCAATCCCCTGCCGTTTTCCACCTTTACTGCCTTGAATTGGCCTTCCTTGGCGTAAAGCTTTGCGTTTTCGCAAATTCTCCTTCCAAAGTCGCCGTTGTCAAAAGCAAGCACGCGGTCCGAGTCCTGGATTGTCCCTGCAAGCCCGGCGTCTATTGCGCCAGTTCCGGGGACTGAAAAAAGAAGCATCTCCTGCTTGGTGCAGAACGCCTTCTTCATTCCCTCGCGGCAGTTTGAATATACTTTTCTGAAAGCGTCGCTTCGGTGGCTTATGACTGGCTTTGAAAGCGCAGCATTCACGCTTTCTGAAAGCGCAACCGGGCCCGGAATGTACAACTCAACTGCCATTTTCAACACACCTCAATTCCCCTCTGCGCACCGCTTGCCCAGTTGGTTTTGCCTTTTTGGGCAACAGGCGCAGCTAAGGCTTGTTTAAGACAAAAAATTGGTATGGTGCCGCCTGGAACTGTTTCATCCGAAACTATGCAGATAGGAACGGCATCGTGACTCTCCTTAAAGTTTTGTTGTTGGCAGGATATTAAAACCGTTTTGATGGAAATGGGATAAACTTGCGGTTTACCGCCATATCCTGCCAAGTTTCAATTCCGGCTTTAGTTTCCAATCTTTCGCAGGGTAATCTTGAAAATCAAGGTCTTTCCTGCAAGCGCGTGGTTAAAGTCAATCTTCGTGACATTGGCGTCAGTTGAGACTATCTTTCCGGACATGCCATTCTGGGTGTAAAGCTGCATGCCCACCTTGGCTGTGGCGTTGAGCATCGACTCAAGGTCCTTTGTCGGGATTGCCTGCACTGCCTCTTCGGTCCACTCGCCGTAAGCGTCCTTTGCAGCAATCTTGACTGTCTTGGTTTCGTTGAGCTTCATGCCAACTACTCCCGCGTCAAACCCTGCAATCATCTGCCCTGCTCCGACTGTGAACGAAAGCGGGGCGTACGACGGCCTTGTTGGCATTCCGGCTTTCTTGGCCTCAGCCTCAACAGATGTGTCGAAAAGCGTGCCGTCTTCCAAAGTGCCCACGTAATCAACTGCAATATTGTCTCCTTTCTTGACTGTTTCTGCCATAGTAGTATCACCTGTAGTTTGATTGCTGACTGTAATTGTTGTTGTTGGGACTATGCTTGCCGTGGTTGTTGGAACTGCGCTCGCTGTGCCTGTTGGTGTATTGTTCACCGATTCTGATGCAATTACTGCTCCTGTTTGCGTGCACCCTGCAAGCGCAATCGAGAGCATTACTGCAAATAAAGTTACCCCTAACAGTTTTGAGTTTTCCATGGAATAATTTAGGAAAGAAAGCCAAGATAAATGTTTGTCACGAATGCTTGGCGCAATTAGTTTGGCGTGTATTCGTAGACTCCCGTTTGGACAGTTACTATTCCTTGATTTTCGGTTAGCATTTGTATCCTAGAAATTTGGAAGAGGTAATAGTGGGACCCGCCATCGGAATCCATTGGTTCGACGTTTATTTTTTCTTTCCAATTCTGGCCGTCGTAATAGATAATAAACCAGGTAGGCGGATTACTGGCTTCTCCGATAATGTATATCTTCTGTTTAGGCGTTATGTCGAAATCATTTAGTGTTATTATATTGGGCACGGCGGTATCTGGTAAAACAGCACCATTTGTAGAGTTTTTTGTTGTGGGTGAGGTTGTTGTTGCATTCGTCAATGATGGTAAGTTTATTTGTGTCCATTGACGGTCTTTGTACTTGTAAAACCTTCTTTGGTCTAGAAGATATCCCTCATTGCTCGTAGTCATGTGCAGTTTTTTTATTTCCAATGTTGTCGG
The DNA here is from genome assembly GCA_041652355.1 of Candidatus Micrarchaeia archaeon. GTDB lineage: Archaea > Micrarchaeota > Micrarchaeia > Norongarragalinales > CAINOH01 > CAINOH01. The sequence continues at coordinate 4,951 of JBAZHM010000012.1, forward strand.
TGAAGGTATTTCAGTCCAAGTTTGCCCATCAAATTTTAGTATTGTACCTTTACTTCCAGTAACATACGCTTCGTTTTGTGAAAGAATCTGAACAGTAGTAAAGCGTTCTTGGCACAAGTTCTTTTGAATCGACAAATTTTCCTTTACAAAAGTTCCAGAATATTTGTATATGATTGGATAGCCGTGTTCCTCGTAATTAGGAACGCCTGTCGGAGGACAGTTTTCAGCAGAGTCATATCCGATTCCAAATCCGAAAGAACTTGACAACATTTTTAGGTTGTTAATTCCTATCTGGTCGTATGGTTCGGTATAATTCCAAACGATTCCGTCGAATTTCAAAAGTGGACAATACTTGTCTTGTCCCGCGTATCCTTCTGTTGGGGACATCATATAGATAGATGTTGGACTGATTCGTTCTCTTGAGTTCATCTCCTGCCATCGATTTCCGTCGTATGAAAAAAATTTACCTTCAATAATTGCATATCCTTTTGTTTGAGTAAGAAATTGGATGTCCGTTACCAAGTTCGATTGTGAGCCCGAACTGTTGAGTATTCGTTTTAAGCCACTCTTGTTAAGAATTTCATCTATTTGTTTTTGTTTCTCTGCCTCTTTAGCACCGTAATCCCTCATGGTATATACATTGCTAGGACTCGCTCCAGGAACGGTTACGCTGATTGTAACTTTTTCCGGTGTTGGGCTGGGTTCTGCCTTACAGCTTGCCAGGTCGGTTGTTTGCGTTCCGTCTTGGCAAATGAACATTTTTGTAACCGGGGGCGTCTGGCAGTATGCACTATCGTTTACCTTGTTGCCATTGGCGCATACATAAACTGTGTTCTGAATGCAACCTGAAATTAGTACGATGGTTAATATCAGCGCAACTGTTGCGGCTTGTTTGTTCATAACCTAAGCTATTCCGTATTACTCCATTTAAATCTAGTGAGTATTTTGGCTTTGCTAAGAACGTCCGTTCTGCTCAGAAAGTAGGAAATCTACTCAAAAAATCATAATGTCAGTTTGTCGAATGCGCCTTCAAACGTCCCGTAATCTGGATTTGTCTTTGCTTTCTTGATTAACTTGTAAAATGTATTTACTGACAAATGCCCCGCACCTTGCCCGAAAATCCAATCTTTTTCAGTTCCTCCGTCTTTTCGGTAATATTGACAAAACCGTAATTCTTGGTGTCCGTCTCGTTTCCATTGAACGAGGTCAAGTATTCGGGCATAATCTCCCCAATTTGGGAAATGCTCGTTAATCCTAGCCCGACCAATAATTCTACCGATTGAGACACCCACCCCAACTGCTTTAGGATACGGGTAACTAATGTCTTTTGGAGGCATCTTTATTACGCCCATAATTTACCACCCCGCAGTAGCCTACCGCCAGTTCTATTTCATTCTTTGTTTTGCCACGGTTTTACTAGAAAGTAAGACGATTCCAAGATTTCTTTAGCAAAGCCGAGTATTTTCGATTTTCTCGGTGTTGTTTGCGTTTGGCTCCTACGAGATAAGTCGTAACTTCCCATTATCCCTTGCCTTGCTAGTGCGTTCTGAAACCAATATATTATATTCTTATCACTCAAAATACCTATTATTGGTATTATGAATACTAAAACTATAATTATACGAAAGGGGTTGAGCGCGGCCGAAGCAAAGGCAATCTCGGACTTGGCCAGCGAAGGCAAGACCATCTTCTCAATCGACGACCTGGCTAAAAAGGTCGGCTCCAGGCAGAAAGCACGCAAGTTGGCGTCGAACGCTGCCAGGAAAGGCTGGCTTGAGAGAATTTCTAAGGGAACATACCTTGTAATGGAGCTTGGAGCCGGAAGCAAGCCGGTCTGGACTGCAGACAGCTTCTTTGTCGCCTCAAAACTGTCCCCGGTGTCGTACTATATTGGCTACTACAACATGCTCAGCGAGTACGGGTGGACCGAACAGGTGCCCCTGTCTGTTTTCATAGCCACAACGGGCAAGATGAACAGCCGGCTCATCAACGGCGTAAAATATCAATTCGTCTCAATAACGGAAAGAAAATTCTTCGGCAATACCACGCGGTTTGTCCGTGGAAACCGTGTAATTGTCTCGGACCCCGAAAAGACTTTGGTGGATGCGCTGGACCACCCGGAGTATTGCGGGGGCATTGTTGAAGTGGCAAAGTGCCTGCTTGAGGCAAGCAAAACAATCGACCTGAAAAAGTTGATAAGCTATGCAGAACTGCTTGGGAACAGCGCGGTGTTCAAGCGCTTGGGCTATTTGGCGGAAGTCCTTGGTATTACCTTGCCAATGGACATCAGCGGAAATGTGGCGCCGGGCTATTCTTATCTCTTGCCCCACTCAAGGAAAAAAGGAAAGCACAACAGCAGGTGGAACCTGATAATCAACGAGGACGTTAGCAAGGAAACGGTGCTGGCATGATAAGCAAGGAAGAACTGACTCGGATTGCAGCCAAGAAAGGCTTCCCACTGGCAGTTATCGAAAAGGACTACGCGCTGACTTGGTCGCTCAAAGCAGTTTACGCAAACCCCAAGCTGTCCAAGTACCTGGTCTTCAAGGGCGGCACGTGCTTGAGCAAAGTCTACGCAGGAATGTACCGGCTGTCTGAAGACCTAGATTTCAGCGCGTACAAGGATGGGTGGATGGACAACGCGACGCTGTTGGCAGAAGTGAGGGCGGCTTGCGCTGATGCTAATTCCACCGGGGCGCCGAACCTTGCAATAATCGAGGACACGGTGCACGAAAACCCAGGGATGTTGTCTTTTCGTCTCCGCTATTCAGGCATCCTCAACCAGGCCGGCAAGTTGAAGATGGAGATAACCTTGCACGAGTGGGTTCAGTTCGAATCGAAACACGAGATAACAAAAGAACTGTCCTACCCTGATATCGAGTCTTTCACAGTGCATTGCTATGACCTGATAGAAATCCTTTCGGAAAAGCTGCGTGCCATAATCCAGAGGGGGAAATCAAGGGACTATTATGACACTTGGCAGATTGTCACAAGAAAAGGCTTAATGAGTGATGCGAAGGCCGACTTATCGAACATCCACAACCGGCTGAAGGAGAAGTGCGATCGGAACAAGCTAGCCTACGAACCTGAGAAGATGTTCGAGGACAAGAGAGTCGAAACCGTGAAAGATCACTGGGAGCATGGCTTGGCGCATTTGGTGAAGCCGCTTCCGGAATTCGACGAGGTCATCGCCAGCCTGTCCGAGGTGTTTTGGGCTGAAAAGGAGCTGGCCCATTTTACCGCAAAACCGGACTTTGAGAACATCAGAAACCTTTGGAGAGACCCGGCCAACACCCTGCTGGTTTTTCGGGCAATTGACATTACCATAGACAAGCTTGATTCAAAAAGGGCGGCCGAGGTCGTTGATGCTTTGGACTTCCTTATTACCCTCTGCATAGAAATACCCGAACTGAAAAAACGGGTAGAGCAGAGATCAAAAGGTTATTTGGTAATTTTAGAACACGACTCGGACCGTAATATCAAGGATGCTGTGGAACGGCTGAAAAACGTCCTTGCATGAAACGTACGGCCGTTTTAGGTACTCTTTTACGCTTGGCTCTCGCTAGCAGAAGTAAAAAAATAAGAAAAAGAAAAACTGGCGGCGTTTTTCCCAAAGCGTTAGGGACTCTGGTCGAAAGCCGTCGTTTGGCTTGTTTGCTCGTTGCAAGTTTCGGCTTAGTAGTTGATCTCAGCAAGGCCCAGGTTGTATTGTTCCTGTTTCTTTGGCTGGATCATCGACCTTCCGATGACTTGTGGCGAGTGCACTCCTGTTATGATTGAAGTGACGACAACCTTGTCTCCCATTTCCGGGTTGACACGCGCTCCCCAGATGACGTTTGCCTTCTGGTCGAATGCGTCGGTTACGCCCTCTCCTATCTGAGTCACCTCTCCAAGGGAAAGCTGTGCGCCTCCCTGTATGTGGATCAGTGCGCCCTTGCTGCCTGAGTAGTCTACATCGAGCAACGGGTGGTCGAGTGTGTTCTTTACTACTCCTGCGATGCGGTCGCGGCCTGATGCCTCTCCAACGGAGATCATCGCCATGCCTGCGTTTCCGAGGATGGATCGGACGTCGGCAAAGTCGATGTTCACAAGCGATGGAAGCATTATAGTGTCTGAGATTCCCTTGACTGCCTTTGCAACCAAAGTGTCTGCAACTGCGAACGCCTGGTTCATTGGAAGGTTGGGCACGTACTGCACTAGCCTGTTGTTGTCAATGATGACAACGGTGTCACAGGACTCCGCAAGAGCTTCCAAGCCCCAGTCTGCCTTGTCCAATCTTGCGCGTTCAAGTGCAAACGGGAAAGTGACTACTCCGACAGTGATGGCGCCCTGGTCTCGTGCAACCTGTGCAACTACTGGTGCTGCTCCGGTTCCAGTTCCGCCTCCCATTCCGGCAGTGACGAATACAAGTTCGGAGCCTTCAAGCATCTTTGCGATGTTGTCCTTTGCCTGCTCTGCGCATTTGCGTCCCACTTCAGGGAATCCGCCTGCTCCAAGCCCTTTGGTCATGTGTGCTCCTATAAGCATCTTCTTGTCAGCCTGCACCATGCGCAGGTGATTGGCGTCAGTGTTGATCGCAATGGTCTCTGCGCTAGTGACTCCCATCTGGGTAAGCCGCGACACAGTGTTTGTTCCTGCGCCTCCACAGCCCACTACGGAAATCTTCACTCCCGCGGGTTTCAAATTCTTCGACGCCACTTCGGGTGTCGGCATACTTGCAGAGCGCGCCAGCGCATCCGCGATCAAACTCTCCATCCTTTTTTCGCCTCCTATAAACACTATGCTTTCTTTTAGCGGACAAAGCCCATGCTGGGACTCGTAATGGCGCGTATAGCGCCGGTGTAGGGGGTGGGTTATCCCCGCTAAAATGAATTGTGGGTTTCTATTGTTTTTTTATCCGACGATTTCTATGTCGTCGAACTGGGATTTTTTCTTGGGCTGCTCAAATGCCCTTCCTGCGATGTTTGGCGACTTGACGCCTGTAACTATTGCGCAAATTTCGAGCTTGCCATCGTAATCTTGCACGATGCGTGCGCCCCATTTGACGCTTGCGCTTGCGGACATCTTGTCCGTGATGCGCTCTCCTGCGCTGATTGCTTCTCCAAGTGTAAGGTCTGAGCCTCCTGCGATGTGCAGGATTGCGCCCTTTGCGCCATCAAAGTCAACGTCAAGGAGCCGGTTTTCAAGCACTCCTTTTACTGCATCGTCAACTTTGTTCTGGCCCTTGCCCGAGCCAACTGATATGAAGCCAACGTCTCCGCCGCCCATGATGGCTCGCACGTCTGCAAAGTCGATGTTGACAAGCGATGGCTGCTTGATTGTGAACACAAGCCCGCTGATTGCCTTTGCAAGGATTTCATCCGCAACCAGGAACGCCTGGTTCATCGGAAGGTTGGGTACAATCTGTGCAAGCCTGTTGTTGTCCAATATGATGACTGAGTCTGCGTATTTTCGCAGGTCCGCAATTCCCTGGTCTGCTTTTTGGAGCCTTGCGCGTTCAAGTGCAAACGGGTAAGTGACCATGGCAATGACTATTGCGCCCATCTCCTTTGCAACTTGCGCTACAACTGGTGCTTAGCCTGTTCCAGTTCCTCCTCCCATTCCTGCGCACAGGAAAAGAAGGTTTGTCCCTTCGAGGTTCTTGACGATTTCATCGCGGCTCTGTTCAGCTGCTTTGCGCCCGACTTCCGGGAAGCCGCCTGCGCCAAGCCCCTTGGTCAGTGCTTTGCCGATAAGTATTTTGTTGATTCCGTCGTCGATGATTGAAAGGTGCGCGCGGTCCGTGTTGCAGACATAAAGCTCAGCTCCCTTGACGCCGAGCTTTTTGATGCGGTTGACTGTGTTGTTTCCGCCGCCTCCACATCCGACTACGGCGATTTTGAGCTCCTCGTCTCCGCCTTGCGGCTGCCGGTAGTCTTGCTGGGAACTTGAACTTATCACTGATTTAACGAATTCTTCCATACGGATTACGCCTTCCTTATGTTAAATATTATTTAAGTGGGTTAACATAAAGAAAAAAGCAGGGTATATATATCTTTGGGAAAAAACGAACCGTGGTAGATTACAACGCTCTGCACGCTTCTTTTTGGGTATTGGAGGTAGGTTTAGCAATTTTATGGTGTTTGCGCTTATTTGAGTGTCTTTTATTGGCAAACGGAGTCATAAAAATTCTCCATTTTCAAAAATACACCCAAATTCCATTATTCAGCGAAAAAGAATTAGCAGTGTCTTAAACGCGAAAATAACCTTTATTATTCCTTGAATGGGAATTTGCCGGCATCTGCCGGTGAAATCTGTCTAAAAGAAGGTGTTTTTGAGGCGTTTAGCTGTAATTTTTACTATCTTTTAAAAACCCTCGAAATCAGGGGAAATCGACCTTGAAAACCTTAATATATTTATAATTCGTGCGGCCGGTAAAATCATTCCGCCGAGGTTATGACTTTGTCGCAAAGCTGCGAGATTTCTGCCTTTACTTCCTTGTCAGTCTCATCCGAAAGGCAAACCAGAAAGCCGTTTACTCCCTTCGAGCGGATGTGCGTGAGCGTGCTGTGGACAAAGCGAGCAAGCACATCGGGCTTGTTGTAGACAAGGAGCGTTGTCACCGAGTCAATGAGCAGGACCTTCTTTCCCTTCATCGTTCGGGTGCACTCGTTGATTTGGATTAGTATATTAGTCAGCGCGGAGCTGTTGTCAACAAAAACTGCATTGGATGCCTTTAGTGCCTTGCCGCCGTTTTTTCGGGTAACGCAGTCAATGATGAATATGTACTTGGGGTCTATTCCCGCGTTCTTGTATTGTGCAACCAGGTTTGCATACGGCCGGTTTGCTGACACTATGATGCACAGGTTCTTTTTTGCAGTGAGCATGTGTATTGCGGCAATGGTCGTGTCAACCGCAACGTTGCTTTGAGTTTCCGCCATCACCACCCAGTCGGACGGTAGGCTTGAAAGAGCTGCCAGCAGTTTTACTTCAATAGGGTTGTTCGTTGCCACTTTGCTCACCCATTACCTCCTTGTAAAACCTCATCAACCCGCAGGGCGATGTTTTTGACAAAGTTCTTCTGGGCAAAATCTTCAGCAACCCCGAACACTGCGTAGTGTATCTCGTGCTTTCGGACTATGCGCACCATGAATTCCGAAAAGCGCACCACTTCGGAAAGGGGTTTGTATAGTGTGATTGTTGAAAGCGAGTCCATGTAGACGAATTTTCCCTTGCCATCCAGCTTTTCGAATGATGTGTAGACTGCGCGCACCAAGTCGTCGATGTCCGCGTCCGAGGCAAGGCAGATGCATTTCGGGTTCTTTTCGTTTTTCTGGTCAGCAAGCGCGGTTGCGGCGTCTATGAACGCAATGCTGTCAACTGCTATGCCTTCTGCTTTGAAACGGTCGGAGATGTTCTTGTACGGCCGCTGGTAACTGATGTATACTCCTTCGTAGCCTGCGTCAGTAAGCGTCTTGACTGCAAGGATTGTCGAGTCTATGTATGTGCTTGCCGGGTGCTCGACCATAAGCACCGCGCCGTCCTTATGGGCTTCAATGGCGCGCTTTAGGCTTGAAGTGTCTTTGCTTGTCATCAATATCACAGTCTGTCTTGGTTCTCTTTCTTTTCTTCGGTGTTGTCCATCCTAGGCTGGCTGTTCGATCTCATGGCAAGCTTGAGGCTTACAAGCATCCGGTCAAATGAGTTAGCAAGCTCGCCCAACTCATCCTCCTGGGTCTTGACTTCGGGGTCAATTGTTGCGTTGAGTTTGCCTTCGCTGATTTCGTTGATTGTGTGTGAGAGCTTGCGTATTGGCCGCGATATGGACTCGGCCATAAATATGCTCAGGATGATTGCTCCGATGATTGAGAGTAGGATAATTGTTATTATGAACAGGTTGTTTCGCATAGCAGTTGCAGAAAGCAGCGCTTCCTGCGACCTTTCGTCTGACTTGGCCACCTGCAGCTGCACATCAACAATCTCATCCATTGCAGTTTTTGCTGCTGATGCCTTCAAAAGGAGCGCTTGAGTTGCATTCGCGCTGATTTCGCTTTTGGATGCCTCCTGTGCGATTGAATTGAATTTCTCTGACCTTTCGCGCGCCTGCCTTGCAAACGCCTTCATGTATGCCTGTTCATTGCTTGCGAAAACTTGTACGTTATTGATCCGCTTTGAAGTCGCAAGACCTTCATAATCATTGATTGCGACGTTGAGACCCGCCATTGCAGGGTTGAAATTTTCGTATGGCTGTTCATAATGGATTATTACGTTGACCAGTGACGCGTAGGCAATTTCGGTCTTTGCTTCCATTTCGTAGGCTGTGATAAGAACTGGCATGGTAGCGGAAGTCTCGTATTCTATCTGACTTACGGTCTGCTGGTACGCCGAGTATGTGAAGAATCCCGAAAGCGCGCTGAACAGTGTTATCACAAGGAAGCCAAAAATGATTTTGGAGCTTAATCTGAACGTGTTCCTTTTACCGTGCAGACAAGTGTTCTCCGTGCTTAGCAATACTAGTGCCGTGCCTGCAAGGAAAAACAATGCCGCAGTAGTTATTGGCATTGCGTAGGCAGAATCTGCGCTTGAGTCCATCGAGAAGTATAGTGCCTGAACACCTATTGCGTGGCCAATGAGTGCAATCGCACCAACTGCTGCTATGAGCCAACCCACTTTCTCATACGCTTTTTTGTAGTGTGGGACGAAGATTGAGAAGAATCCTAGCATGGAGATTAAGAAAAAGCAAAGCGCGGACGGTGCAGATACCCTAAACGCGGTTGTCCTGATTGTGTTAGCCAGCAAGTCTTCAACTGTCAGCGGCATGCCGGAGACTATAGACACTATTGGAGGGACCATTAAGAAGAACATTATTGCCGTGCATATGGGCACGATGCCGTTGAACAGCCATTGTTTTTCCTTGTAACGTTCCTCAGCAAGGGACAGTATCAGTATTCCTGTTGCGATGAAGGATATCGCGCAACTGAATTGCATCATTCCCAGGGTTGGTATTCCAAAATATTGCATGGTCTCTGGCAACAGCGTACCGACAAGGCCCAAGATGCCGCAGAGTGCGATGATGATTCCAATTGCCCATACTACTGGCTCTTTTTTTAATGGAAGTTCGTTCAGCATGATATTTCACTGCACTAATTCTTTGCGTTCATGATGCTGTTGATGTTTGCTATGAATGCCGACGCATCGTCTTTGTTAAGGATTCCTTCAAGAGTAATTTTGTTGATGTATTCTATGATGTTGTCCCGCGTCAGGCCTTTTTTCTTGACATCCGAGAACACGGTGTCCGCCATGGGCCCTATGAATTGCTTGAACTCAACTGCAAGCTTGTCTTCAAGCGTATTGGTGACCTTTGTAGTCATGCCCGTGAGTATGCCTTCGTAGCCTACGAGCTTGTGGCTGATGATTATGCCGTCTTTTGTGATTGCGTACTGCTGGAGGCCCTTGTTGTGCGAGCTTCCTCGCATCTTGAGGATGTTCAGCACCATTCTCATTTCGCCGTCAATCTCTACAAAGCGAAGCATGATTATGTTGTCTGTAATGGTGCCTATGCGAGCCTGCGCGATCGAGATGCCGCCAACGAGGTTCGGTGTAAGGCTGATGAATATGCTTGTGATGCCCTTGGTCTTGAGGTAGCCGTTGAGAATCGACACGTATTGCCGCACTTGTGCTGCTGGGAATGATGTGTAGAATGCGGAAACCGAGTCGATGATGCATCGCTGAATTCCGTTGTTCTCAATGTGCTTTGCAATCTCCGCCATGTGCTCTTCAATTGTCTTCTCGTTTGGGTACAAGCAAATGAACGAAAGGTCGCCCTTCTCTTCATACTGGCCAAGGTTCCAGCCAAAGCTCATTGCGTTGCGGATGATCTGGTCCTTTGATTCCTCGTAACCTACGTAGAGGCATTTCTCGCCGTTGCGCAGGCCTTCAAGTGCGAATTCTATTCCCAGAATGGTTTTTCCAGTGCCCGTAGCCCCTGCAAGCAATGTTGATGAGCCGCGATAGACTCCTCCTGCGAACAGGTCGTCAAGCTCGTAAAGCCCGGTTGAGATGCGTTCGATTGTTGACGAGTAGTTGAGTGGAACGTCAAGCTTTGCAACCGGCACGATGCCGTCCGAGGTTATTGTAAAGTGGATGTCCTGGCTGTCGTAGTTCTTTCCGCGTATTTTGACTATGCGGATAAAGCGAGTTGGCTTGATGCCGTGGAATGCCTGGTCGAAATAGATTATTGCGTCAGAGATGAATTCCTCAACTCCGTATGCGGAGTACTTGAACTCTTCGGACACTTCGCTTGTAAGCACGGTTGTGCATCCGAGTGTTGACAGTGTCTTTCCAAGCTCGAAAATAAATTTCCGAATAGTTGCCTTGTCATCAAGAAGGTATGCAACCGCGGTGACCGAGTCGATGCAGAGCCTTTTTGCGTTTGAAGCGCGCACCTGCGTTTCGATAAAGTCAATCATCTTGTCCGGGTCGACTTTTTCCTGGCCTTCCTTTTTGATGTACTCGCGCATGTCAAGCAGCGTAAGCTTTCCCTCTTCAACAGCGGCCTTGTCGTAATAGCTATACCGCTCCAGGTTCAGGAGCGTCTTGAATATCGGTTCAGTGAGCGTTATGTAAAGCCCGTTTTCGTTTTCCTTGATCCCCTGGAATAGCCATTGAAGTGCAAATGTAGTTTTTCCGCACCCGGCGTTTCCGCTTGCAAGTACAACTGCGCCTTTCGGGAACCCGCCGTTCATTCGCAAGTCCATCTCAACAATGCCCGTTGATGACGAGGGCATCTTCGTGATGGCCTTTATTGGCGATGCTTGTGCTGGTTCGTCCGGTTCTTTTTTACCCGACTCTTTTTTGTTAAGATTAGCAGGTTTTTTCATCGGGTTCACTTTATAAAGAACTAATCTTCCTTGGCATATAAACCATACGCTGGCTGGATGGTTTTCTATTCGCTCGTGAAACCAAGAGGAGTTTTACGTTCCGGCCGCATGAATGTATTTATACGCGCGTGCGGTGACTCTTATGAAAATGGCAAAAAAAATTCCAAAAGCAAAGGCCAAGGCCGCAAAGCCAGTCAAGCATAGGACTAAGGCAGGTCGCATAGCAACAGGCATCCCGGGTCTTGACGAGGTAATTGAGGGCGGCATCCCCATTGGCACGCTTACCCTTCTTTCCGGAAAGTGCGGCACTGGCAAGAGCATATTCTCGCTCCAATTCCTCTGCGAGGGCGCAAGGCAAGGCGAACCCGGTGTTTACATTAGCTTAGAAGAGGACCCTGCTGACATTCTTGAGAACATCCGGCCATTTGGCTGGAAAGCAGAGGAGCTGATAAAGCAGGGCAAGCTTGCGATAATCAAGCCTGACTTGCACCGCTTTGACGTGCTCAAGCAGACCATTGCTGACGAGGTGGACCGCATCGGCGCCAAGCGGCTTGTAATCAACCCCTTCACTTCCCTGACTGCTTTTTTTGACAACGTATACGAAGCGCGAAAGGCGCTTTCCGACTTGCGTCGCCAGATGAAGACTTTAGAGTGCACGGGGCTTGCTGTTTGTGACATCAAGGAGGACACTAACTTGTATTCCTCAACCGGCTACGAGGAGTTCGTGGCAAGCGGGGTGATCGTGCTTGATGTGCGGCTTAACAAGGAGTCGAACTCTTACGTGCGCACTCTTTTTGTGCGCAAAATGGAACGCTCAAGCCACTCGCTCAAGCTCGTTCCAATGGAAATCGGGCCAAAGGGTGTCAGCGTCTACCCAGAGGCAGAAGTGTTTTAGCACGGGTTTTCGTTTTGCCTTTGCAGCTGCTACTGTTTAAAAAAAGCCGCACAGTAATCCTTTGACCTTGCTGCCAGGCATTTTGGCACAAAGGTTACACTGGGTGATTTGATAATGAACAATAGTAGAGGTCAGGCAGCGCTTGACTTTTTGATGACATATGGTTGGGCTTTGTTGCTCATTGTGCTCGTTGTTGGCGCGCTGTTTTCAATGGGAATATTCGACATGGGAATGTTTACTGGCAGCAGGGCAACTGGCTTTTCGCAGGTAGGCGTTTCCGCATGGCAGATGACAAGCGGCGGAGTCCTTTCGTTGAAGCTTCGCAATAACGTAGGCAAAGACATCAACGTGACTGTCATCAACGCGACATACAATAATGCATTCCAGGCGTATGGGAATGGCGTATTATTGAATGTTGGCAAGGAGTCTGCTGCCACAACCGTAGGCACGTTCACAAGCGCGCCAGCAAAAGGCTCTAGCTACTCAGTAAGAGTTGACATCCAGTACACGGACACGTCAAGCGGCTTTTCGTACACGGACGCAGGCACACTCTCTGGAAAGGCAAGCTAAGTTTCTTGCATTTTTTTTTCTTCTTTTTTTATTTTTTTTAGTCCTACTTTTTTTACATTACAAATAGTGTCTTGAGAACCAAGTCCAAAGCGAAGCTTACGAAGAAGAACACTC
>JBAZHM010000013.1:0-17354 GCA_041652355.1 Candidatus Micrarchaeia archaeon
GGCGCATCGCAGGATTCCGTGCTTTCAGAGATATTTTCCTTCGATGATGAAATCACTTCCGCACTCATAGAGCTTGACACAGCATATGAAAAGCAAAAGCAAAGGACGTTGCTGTGGTCTGAGCGCGCCGATGCGGCAAAGAAAAAGTTTGACTCTGAAAACCTTGCAGGAATAGACATTCTTTCAGTGTTTGCAAGGATTCCCTCAAACTTTCATGGAACTACTGCAAAAGTAGGAAACTACCGCCAGACAAAAACACAAGCAGAGGCTGCCATTGAAAGGGCGGCCGAAAGCACAAAGCAGGCGCAGGCAATATTCAAAGCAATGCTTTTTGGCTACGAATCAGACTCGATTGCACAATATTATTCTGCGGAAACGGACTACCGCACGACATGCGAACTTTTGGAAAGCAAAATAGACGAAGCAGATGCGCTTCGCAGCGCCCTTGATGAGGAAATTTCTAAAAAGCGCGCAAGCATTCAAGAACAGATTGAAAAGCTGAAAGAAACTGACGCTGCAAAGGCTGCGGAACTTGAAAAAATCCTTGCAGAACTTGAGGGAACATACAAGAATGCACAGGACAAAGGCGCATATGAGCGGCTTTTTGCAGCATTAAAGTTGCTTGACGGGATAGACAGCATCCGCACTGCACTTGAAGACAGCACACAAGACCCGCTGCTTGCGGTAGTAAAAGCCGAATACGCAGATTTTTCAGGAGTGCTTGAAAATGCAAAAAAAGACGAAATAGCAGTTGACTTTGAAAAAGTTGAAGGCCAGGAAATCAAGGCTGCGCTTTCACTTGCGGAAACAGAAAAAACATCCACGCTGTCAACAACCCAACTGTCGTATATGCGAAAACGCATCCAAATACTTACACTAAGCATTCTTTCAAAGGCGGATAGCAAGTACTCAAACCTTCCGCGCCAGTATGATGAAGCTATTGCACTGAATGAGGCATTCGGCCAATCCGATTTTGAAAAGCTCTCGGAGTATTCTGCATTCTTTTTCCAAGGAAAGCTATTGACTGAACAAGCAATAGGCAGGCTCAAGGAAATGACAGATTTTTTCCTGCACACAACGCAGGAAGCAAAATATAATTTCGGAACCAAGGTGCAAAAGGCGCTGCAGGACGGCCTTGTGGAAATTCCATTAAAACAAGAGGCAGCAAAAGCAGGGCAAAAAACCACGTTCTCCCGCAGGTTTTACACAAAAAATCCGTTTGGGATCGGTTATAGCGCAAGCATAGACATCGACCTATGTGAGAAGCTTGCAGGTGAATTGAAGTTGTCTTTTGAGGGATATTCACTTTACGAAAAGTCCAATAGGCTGATAGCACGGCTTCCCAGCGTGGCTGCTTATGGGGAATATTATTTCGACATAAGATACGAGACTGTCGCGGCAACAATCGTATCCGAAAGCACGACAACGGACTTCATCGACAGCTCCGGCGTGCGCATAAAAAAGACAATTACATTCGAATCTGAAATTGAGGGTCCGATTCTATTGAGCATTGCAGTGCCTGAAGAAAGCACAACGTACCCCGCAGCAAGCGGCCAGAAAATTTCACAGCAAAACGGCCAGGCTACGTTCCTTGTGCAGGCAAAGGAAGGCGTGCAGGAGTTTACAATAGTAATCTGCTCGTACAAAACGCCGTTTGGGCTTACACAGACGATACTTTCAAGTGTTGGAACCAAAATCACAGTTGAAGCAAAATACAAAAACAGCTTTGGCGACATAGACAGCCCGACAATAATTTACACGCAGAACTTGTGCCCGGTAGCAAGGGAAATAACAGTAGAAACAACGGATTTTTCCTACGGGCACATTGGAAATGACGTGCAGCTTGCTGTTGCAGGAAAATGGCCGCAAGGAGTTGAAAAGAAAGCAGTGATGACAATAGAATGCGACAACGCGTCATTTACAGTGTCGCAGCAAGCAGCACTCCTGATGCAAGCAGGGCTGTTTGGCACGCAAAGCCAATCTACGATACTGGACGCGGTGCTTCAAAAAAGACAGGAATTGAAAAAAATCGAGTCATCCGCATCAAACCTTGCAGAATATGACGCAGTGCTGAAAATAACCAAGCAAGCAGACGCAATTGCCCAAACTGCAACAGGGCTTTTGGATACTGCCTCTGTAAGCAAAGTGCTGGCACAGGCAGACACAAAGCTTTCAGAGCTTGAGTCGCTTGCAAAGTACCGGTTCAACACGCTTTACAAGCAATGTGATGACAGCGCAACCTGCAAGCGTCCCTTGGAAGAAGCACGAGCGCTCATTGATGCTGCGGACTGGCCAGCTGCATTTGAAAAGCTCTCTGCAGCACAGGCTACGATGGACCAAAAACAAGAGGTGACAAATGCTGAACTTTCAAAGAAAAGCACAGACTACGAAACATACCTTTCACAGACCGTGCCAAAGGCACTGACGGCGCTTGCGGAATTCGACCAGGCAACAGCCATTGCCGCAAAGCAGCAGACATCATTCTTTACCCGCCTCAAAGGCGAAGGTTATGACCATGCTGCAGCCTTGAAAGTACGCGACAGCTTACAAAAGGCAATTGAAAAAATCAAGGAAAATTATGTTCCAGGCTCAAAGCTGTTCAACATGTCAAGCCCCGCTGACCTTTCTGCAGCATATGCAAACATAGGCTTGCTTTCAGGTCAGCTTCAATCATATACAAAAAAGCTTGAGGACGTGACGACAACCCAAGTTGACCTTGCGCGCCAAAGCGCATCAAAGCTTGAAGAAGGCAGTGATGGAGTGTTCTCCCTTGAACGTGCAGAAAACGACGCTGCAAACGGAAGCTACATGTCAGCGTATGCAATAGCAAAGCAGCTGCAGCAGGATGCTGCAAAGAGCCCGGGCACTTCCAAGGCGGGCATTGCGTTTGACATCAATGCATACCTGCCGTACATAATCGCAGTCGTCGTGCTTTCAGGCTTGGCTTTTGCCTATCTCAAAAAAGAGGAGGCAAAAGAGGCAGTAGATTCGCTTGAAAAGCCCCCGGAGGATTATGCAAACTGAAGAAGCCAACTAATAAATAGTAAAATTACTAAAAATAGTAATTGGTGATTGCATGTACGTTGGCATTTCGAAAGTTACACGGGCGGGTCAGATTACTCTTCCAATAGATTTGCGCAGGAAGATGGGAATAGACGAAGGAAGCGACGTGATGCTCGTAGGCGATGGCAAGACAGTCCGGATAGTCACAAACGACTCCCTCGAGGAGGTTTTCAGGCTGTTCGAGGCATCCGCAAAAGCGGAGGGACTGACTAAGGAACAGGTCGAGCGCGAACTGAAGGCTGCGAGAAAAGAGACGATGAAAAAATATAGGTGAAACCATCACGAGGTTCTTTCTTGACACCAACATAATCGTATCATCATTGCTTTGCGACGGCAATGAAAGAACCCTTTTGAAAAGCTTATTGGAAAGAAAAGGCATGATGATTTCAGACGACGTTTTGTCCGAAGCTGAGAGATTCACTTCAAACCGCCAGGATGGAATTACCCTGGCATTCAAACTGAAAAAATGGCTAAATAAGGCGCAGGTAGTGCATTGCGACAAAACAGCACATGAATACGAGTATGCAAAATCCCTTGTACGCGACGAGGACGACGTGCCAATCCTTGCTGCATTCCTTGCCTCTGACGCAGATTACCTTGTGACTGGCGACAAGGACTTGCTCTGTATTGGAAGAAAAGACATTATCAATGCAAGGATTGCCCTGCAAATCATGGGCAAGCCTGCCAAATAAATACCCTGAAATCCAACTCATTCTTATGACAGACTTCGACTTTTCCAAAGTCCTCGAGTTCTTCTCAGGCCGCAAAAAGCCGGTTGTGCACGAGCTTAAGTGGAAGATTCCAGAAAGCCGCTCTTGCGCGCCGCTTGAGGATGCCGAGACCACGGTTGCCCAGCTACGCAAGCTCTGCATTTTCAAGGCAGGTGGCGAATACATGGACACGATTTACACCAAAGAATACGGTGACGGCGTGTTTGCATATTTCATTGTCCGCACTGACAAGCGGACTGAAAAGGAAACGCTTATTTTTGATGGTTACATGGTTCAGGAAGAGGACGAAAAACTTGGGCTCAACTTGGAAACTGGCTTTGAAATGATGCGCAACCTCACCTCGATGGGCTATAAGCAGGAGCTTGGCCGCGAGGTCACGCAATGGGACTTTACATACCACATGCTGTCAGTCAGCGTGTTTGAAATTGCTGACTTTGGGGCGTTCATGCAAGTTTGTGTTCCCGCAACAAAAATCGAGAGCGCGCGAAGGCTTTCGGAAAAGGCAAACAACTTGTTTTTTGAGAAGATGAAAGTGCAAAAGAGAGACATCATTCCAACTGACGTGATTACGCTTCAAGTGATGCTTGCACGCCAGGCTGCGGAAGAGCAGCAGCAGAAAAAGCCGCGGCTTGGCATGTCAACTGCATTGAAGAAATCTTCGCCGGATGCAAAGTCGCTTTTCTGAAGGTATAGTATGGAGATTGCCGCTATGGAAAAAATGCTCAAGGAAAGCGTCAAACTTGCAAGAACTGGCGAATGGGAACGAGTCGACGAAATCGTGTCGAAAATCAAGACGCGCCTCAAGGCTGGCAGCCCAAAACAAGAACTGCACACAAAGGCCGTCGCAACCCATGCAATAAGACTGCTTGATTCAGAGGAAGGGTGCCTTCGTGACTTGGGCGCAACATATATTTCGGCATTGCCGACAGTAAACCCGGAACATTTCAAATCTCACCTTTTGCCCTCATCAGATGTTCCTCGCGGAGTGCATGACGAGGACTATTGCGCCCGTTTTCGCGCGGCATGCGCGGTTGTGGACCACTTTGGCACTTTCAAGGAACTTGTTTCAAAAGACCACTTGATTGCAATAAAAAACGCCTTCACGCAGATGAAGCAAAAGGAGCCGGACCTTAAGGCACTTGTAGTAAGTTACGAGCGCCGCTTTGAAAAAATATCAAGCCAGAAGCACAAAAGTAAAAATAATAAAGTTCCATTCCTGGACTTTGGCACGTGCTAATTATACGCTTCCAGTCAGGTTGAGCCCTACAACACCAACAAGAATCAGGAATATGAACGCCAGCTTAGTAAATGTGAGCGTCTCGCCGAAGAGAATCACACCAGCCACAGTGACAAGAGCAACTCCGCAACCGGCCCATATTGCGTAGATTACACCAATGTCGAGCTTCTTCACAGCAACAGCAAGCGATACTATGCTTATGGCATAGCAGACAAACATAATCACCGAAGGCACCAGTTTTGTGAAGCCATCAGTGTACTTCATGAGCATGGTCCCGGCTACTTCAAAGACAATTGCTGCAGCGACTAGCAATGCGCAAAATAAGTCCACGATGGGCTTTGGAATCCTGCTAATAAAAATGAGATAGAATGAAGAAAAATTGAAAAAAAAGAAAAGTTGGAAAAAAAGGTCTTAGGCTAAAGGAAACTACTCCTCTTCGTCTTCCATGTCGTCCGAGTCGTCGTCTTCCCACTCCTCGTCCTCATCGTCTTCCCATTCTTCTTCCTTGAAGTCCTCTTCTTCGGACTCTTTCTTTCTCTTTACCAATAGGATAGCTGGTGTGTACATTTGGATAACCTCGCCGTTGCGGCATAGTGTTTTTTTTGACTTATCAACACTTTAGTGGGATATTAGCCTGCGGAAATTTCTTTCCGAAAGCATATTGTATAGCGACAACTTGTTTATAAACATTATCGGAATGTGCTGTTTGGTAGTCAAAAGACAAACTGCAGATGTCCAAGAGCGGCAGAGACAAATCCTGCCAAGACACGGTCAGTTTAAGCTAGTGGATGATTTTATTAAGTTCATACGCAAAGATGACTCCTCTTGCAAACAATCCAAGGTAAAGTATCGCGGTAAGAAGCCAAATCAGTGTATAAAACCAGATATGAATATGATTTCCGCTAATAAAGAACTGCGCGATTTCGGGAAGACCGCGCGTCAAATAAGTCAGTAAATTGATAAAAAACGGAAAAATAACTGCCGAAAGGATTGCCGCGGGGCACCAGAAGGCTGCTGACGAATATACTTGTTGGGCAAACCGCCCCTTTCCGCCCATAAAGTGCGCGACAAAGTATAGCACTCCGTTAAGCAAAAAGAAAACTGACACTACTAACAAGGTGACCAGAAACGCGCCGACCAAATTGCTGTAAACGTGAGCGGGCGCATAATCTATTTTATCGAGGCGCAAAAAATCATATCCACCATGACCGTTCCAGTAGAAAAAAAGATACGAATACGACACAAACAGGCAGCATAAGAAAGAGGTGAATACAAGCCACACCAACGCTACAGAAAGGCTTGCCTTAGCCTTCTGTTCCTCAAGAGTCTGCGAAGGATTGATGATTGCGGATGTCCAAAAGCGAAGCGTGTCCAAAAATATCATTGGCAATACCCGGAGGCTATTACTTGTGGAGGCTTTTTATTCGTAGCCATACTAACCGGCTTTGAAACGTGAAGATTCTTGGACGAAAAAAAAGCACGCGCAATGGCTATCTACTCTGCAGCAATAGTAGTCATAATCCTAGCGGCAATCATATTATTGATCCTGGTTTTCCAAGGCGAGTCGCCACCGGTAAACAATTTGTCGTGATTTCTTGGACGAAAATAAAGCGCGGATAATGACAATTGCCACGACAGTAATAATCGTCGCAGTACTATTGTTAATCACGTTAATTATTCTCGGTTTAGGCTCAACATCGCCAGTAAGTAACACATTAAGCTAACCAAAATACAAAAAATTTGGCAAACGGAACATTTAATCGAATTCTTACAGCCTACCCAAGTAGCCAAACTCTTTCGACACCAAAAGCTCTGCCCAGTTGACAAAATCTGACTTCTTTTCATTTATCCGTTTCAAGATTTCCTTTGCTGAGAGGTTCGCCGAGTTGTCAATCTGAACGATTTTGCTTTTGGGGTAATTGAACTCCGTGATCGTCTGGCAGTAATCGAGCAGCTCGCACAGGAGATTGTCATCGGTCTTTGCCTTTTGATACTTGCGCTCTGCGTACCGCTTGACCAGCACGCCCGGATGAGCACGCAGCACGATTACAACATCGCAGGGGAGCGCAAACTCGCATGCAAGGTGGCCTTCCACAACGTAGCCATCCTTAAAGCTTGCAAGGTGCTTTGCAAGCTCGGCCCCGGTCTTTTTGACGTCAACGGTCTTTTCAGCCTCGCCGGGCTTTACTGTAAAAAAGCCATGCAGGACTGCAAAATCGTTGACGCTTACAACTGGGACGCCCAGTTCTTTTGCAATCGAAGCCGCAAGCGTGGTTTTTCCCACGCAGGGAGTGCCGGTGATGACAATTTTTTTCATCGCCACAGAAACACCAACCTTCAAAATTACTTGAGCCGGATGCTGTCCAGGTTCATCGGCGCCCTAGTCTCGATGTGCATCATGCGGTTGACTGTGCGTGCCAGGTCGTCGCACTTGTTTTCGTCACCGTGGCCCATGAAGATGCGGCCGGGCTTGGGCCGCAGGCTGCGCACGTAAGAGAGCAGCTGCGAGCGGTCGGAGTGCCCTGAAAACCCGTCTACAGTGTGTACTGAAAGGTTGAGCTTGGTGATGTCGACTTTGTTTGCCGAGTTGAGCACAGGAACGTCTCTTTCGCCGTTTTGTATGCGCCTTCCAAGGGACATTGCCGCCTGGTAGCCTACGAATATGATTGCGTTTTTGGGGTCATTGCCCATTAGGCGCAAAAACTCTACTGACGGGCCTCCGGAAAGCATTCCTGAGGGTGCAAGCACGATGCAGGGCTCCTCGCCCTCTGCAATAGACTGCCGCTCGCCGGATACCACGTGGTTGAACATCTCGTGGTCAAAGGGCGAGTCGTTTTGCAGGATGCGGCGTTGGATGTTTCTGCGAAGGTACTCGGGGTAAACAGTGTGTATTGCCGAGGCTTCCTTGCTCATCCCATCCATGTAGATTGGGATATTGTCGTTTCGGAAGTACTCCTCAAGCACGAGCATGATTTCCTGTGCGCGCCCAACTGAAATTACCGGAATGAGGACTTTGCCTTTTCGCTGGATTACTTCGCGGATGGTTGTTGCAAGCCTGGACTCAGTTTCTTCAAGCCGAGGCTTGATGTCGTTTTTTCCACCGTAAGTGGACTCCATTATGAGGGTCTCAATGCGCGGGAAGCGCACTTCAGCAGCATCCAAAAGCCGGTTCTTTCCAAACTTCATGTCGCCAGTGATTACCAGGTTGTGCAAGCCCTCTCCAATGTGCAGGTGCACAGTTGCAGAGCCAAGCACGTGGCCTGCGTTGTAGAACGTAAAGCGAATATCCGGAGTGACGTCAGTTACTTCGCCATAGTTGCGCACAATCGTGTGGTTAAGCTGCTTTTTGATATCCCTCTCGCCGTAGGGCGAGCCTTTGCCTTCGCTTGTAAGCACCTTGATCGAATCCTGCTGAAGCAGCACCATCAAGTCACGCGTTGGCGGAGTGCAGTACACCGGGCCGTTGTAGCCATAGGCGTACAAGTACGGGATGAACCCGGAGTGGTCCAAGTGTGCGTGCGTGCAGATGACCGCGTCAATCTGCTCAAGCGCCATGTTCATCGAAGAAAGGTAAGGGTACGCTCTAGTGGGGTCAGAAGTGTCCGGGTTCAATCCACAGTCGATGATGACGTTGCTTTTTGGAGTCTGCAAAAGCATGCAGCTTCTGCCAACTTCCTTGAAACCGCCAAGCGCGGTGACTTTAATCCAGTCAACTGGCGCTGCTGGGCCTGAAAGCGTGAGCTTTTTTCCAAGCTCGTTCAGGAACTTCTTGCGTTCATCCGAATTCTTTATCATCGAGCTGCGGATTGCACGCTCGATCTCAGATGCCGAGGTTGGTGCACGGAGCACCTTGGGGCTCCAGCCGGTTTCAAGTATGATTTGCTTGAGCACCGAGCCGCCCTTTCCGATTACAAGGCCCGGCTTTAACGCTTCGATATCGACTTCGTTGAATGCAGTGTCAAACACTATGTTGGTAATCTTTGCCTCTGCAGGAATAAACGACTTGATAAGCTCAAGCGCCTTTTCCTGTGGCATGAGCGCAGTCGAATCCGAGCGAAGCACAACTTTCTTGCGAATTTTTGCTGCAATGCGCGTAATCAGGTTGGAGTCGTTGTAGAACGCCTTGATGCTTTTTAGGTAAAGCACCACTTGCGGCCCTTCGACTTCGACTTTGGTAAGCTCGCACTCAGCTGGAAGGACTTCAAGTATGCTTTCCTGCAACTCCTTGAGGCTTCCTGCACCGGTTGTCATTAGAATATGTTCACCATCTTGTTTGAAAATGTGGCAAAATCAATAGGGCGCAATGCGTGCAGCATTTGAAAAAATGCCACAGGCACTGATGCCAAAACTGGATTGCCTATACGGGGTTTGTTTACTGTTAAATTCCAAACAGCTTGTTGGCACCCAAAATCCCAACTGCCAACTTTGCTGTAAAGGGGGTTGAAGCTTTATGCAATCATTGCATTTACTTCCGGCTTGGTGTAGAACTTTAACGAGTCCTTGGTTATGACCAGCACATCTACTCCTTCGCCCGTTGCTGAGTCGCGCCGCATTGCAGCTGCGACTGCCTTTGCCGCCACCTTTGCCGCCTCGTCCTGGTTCATGTCCTTGCGGTAGCTCTCATCAAGAACCCCGTAAGCAACTACGCTTCCGGAGCCTGTTGATACGAAATCTTCCTCAAGGAGACCGCCGAACGCGTCCAAGTCAAAAAGCCTGGGCTTGGTGTCGACTCCTGCAATAATCATCTGCACGTAATACGGGAAGTACTTGCTTCCCTGAAGGATGTTTGAAAGAAGCGTTGCCGCACCCTGCACTGTGATGGGCTTTCCGCGGCTGTGCTTGAACAATTCAAGCTCTGCACGCAAAAGCCTTGCAAGCTGCTGTGCATCGCCGACTCCGCCAGCCATGGTGATTGCCATCCGGTCTGCTATGGGATGGATTTTCTGCACGTCCTTTGCTGCAATGAAGGTGCCCATTGTTGCGCGCTTGTCAGCAGCAAGGACCACTCCTTTGTCAAAGACTATTCCAACAGTTGTAGTGCCCTTGAGGGGCTTTGGTTGTTCGTCCATAATTTTGACCTTCCAAAAAAGTTGCAAGATTAAAGAATGCCAAACGAATTCGTTACCGGTTTCGGTAAACGTAAACCTAAATCTAAAGCCTAAACGGTATAAGGATTGCAAACAATGTAACCAAAACAAAATTTAAAAGGGTGTTGGTGAAGAAAAGCAGGGGGAGCATTTAGGCTTTTCCTGCGTCCTTTTCCAACTTAGGGCGCTTATGCCTTAGCCCCTGTCCTTTTCAACTGAATATTCTTCCTCGCAGACGACTTTTTTCAAGCCATCTACATACTGAAGAGCCATGGACACGAAAGTGACCTTGCTCATCATGAATGCGGAATCCTTGCGAACGGAAGTGCCAATCTTTACTTTGGCAACGCCTGTTGCTGCATCATATGATGAAGTCTCCAGGCCAGTTACGCCAAAAAGAAGCATTGCAATCTTTTCAGCTGGAGTTGAGGCGCATTTTGTGACTGTGAAATCATATTGCAAGTCTTCGCCTGCAAGAGGTGCATTGAAGTCCACCTTTACACGCCCGGCTTCTACGCTCTTTACTATGCCTTCCAACCCGCCGTCAAGCTCAAGTGGCATTCCGGGGTATGGCTGGATTTCGCGCTTGCGGAACTCTCCGATCGGGATGAGTCGGATGCGGGATGCGTCGCGCTGGCCGAATGCGTTGTCAACAGAGATTTTTATTGACTTTTTCTTTCCAACTTCCGAACCAACAATTGCGTCATCAAGGCCCTTGATAGTCTGGCCCTTGCCTGCGACTATCATCATGGGCTTGTATTCGTGAACATGGCCCGGCTCGTCGTGGCCCTCGTGAAGGTTTGCCTTGTCTCCCTCTGCTTTAATGGTTGTTGCAAAAACTGCGTTGTCGCTTGACTTTCTTGCGACAAAGTCCACTAACACAACGTCTCCTTGCTTGACTGAATCCATAAGCTAAACTCTCACCTGTTTTGAATATGATTTTAGCACGCCTTACTCCCTTTGCCTATGCTTGAAAGTTATTCGAACAATTAGGCGTTAGGGCAGGCGGCTGGCTGCTGAATAATTATTAGGTCGCAAAGGCAATAAAAACCAGTATATAGTTAAGGTTAAAGTGAGTTTTTAGGCAGAAATCAACTCACAAACACTAATCTCCTAATCAAAAAAACACTCTGTCAAGGTGGGGAAAATGAAAAAACAGGACATAATCAAGTACATCACAATATTCATCATCATCGCATTCATCGGCGAGACGCTAATCATAGCTTTTGGCAGCCACTCAACAGACCAAGAAATCGCCACACCCACACCAACTGCGGTTGCGCGAGTGTTTTCCGGAACCGGAAACGCTGCAATACACCTAGTAAAGCAGACTGGCCAGTATTTTATAGAGTGCAATGCAACTGACGCGATGGTGCTTTCAAAGCTCCAGAACATCAATGGCGTTGAATCAGCAATTACAGAACAGCAAAACTTACTTTTCACCACCACTTCCCCTGAAAACGACACGGACGCTGTTGGCGCTGTTGCAAGCCTGCTTGAAAAATCCTGCGACGGCTACCTGCTTTACAGGATAGGCTACGTGCTTCCAAACGCGCCAGTTCAGCTTACTGGCATGTATTCAAATTCAAACAACACCACCACGCTTTTTGTATCCAACTATTCGCTTCTTTCGTTCGCACAGCTTCGCTCCATGACCGGAGTGCAGGCAATGCTTGACTACAGGACTACAACCAACACAACCGATGCTGTTGCAACATTTACTGTTGAGACAATCAACGGCATCGTGCGCAAGGCAACTGCAAAGCAGCTGATTACAACTGCCCAAAGCTCGTTTTCAGGAAGCGGAATGGTGATGGGAACAGTAAGCCAAGTTGTGCCACGGCTTCTTGTAAGGTGCGCTCCAGACGGAAACTACACAACAGAAAACATCACGTTAGCACTTGACAAGCTCAACTACACGTACTTTGCAGACCACACCGCAACTGACCTTTACGTGCTTGACTACAACGCAAGCGTTGCTTCAGCAAACCAGACTGCGGAAAAGGTAAAGGCAGCACTTGCATTCTGCAAGCCAGCAGCACAGGTATTTTCCCTTGGCTTGGTCACGCCCCAAAACGGCAGCACTTGCGAAAAAATCGTGACTTACGTGTACAACGAAAGCACTGAATTTGACGGAACCACGGACAACGGCAAGGAATGCCGCGGCATAACGTTCCAAAAGCTTCTGACATACGCTGCAGAACAGGGAGTGAACGGCATAATTACCGCTCTTGATGTGAACACTGCAATAAACAAGACAGTGCAGGCGCGCGTAACAGCAGGCATAGTCAACGGCCGCGTTGTAAACGCAATTGCACAGGAAGGCTAAACCCGTTTACGTTCGAAGGCAAGCCTTCGAATTCCACATTTTTTCTTAACTTTTAGTTCAAATAGCGGTTAATATGCGGTTTTTTCCGTAACCGTCTTATGGAAAACGCATTTGTACAAGCCACTGGCTTGCAAATCAACCAGCCTACAATTCCTGCGATTTTTAGCAGGAACAAAGCTGCGCCATTCTTTTACTCTGAGACTCCACTCATAAAGTCCGGCGAGCATAACCTCAAGAACATAGTAATATCCGTGCTCTCCCGAGAGTGGCCGCTTTCAGCGCGGCGAGTTTATAAGGAAGTCTGCTCCGAGCACTTCCAAATAACCTACCAGGGAGTTCACAAAGCGCTCAGGCAGCTCCGCGAGCAGGGAATTGTTCGCCGGACAGAAGAAGGCCACCAGCTTGACTCCCAATGGATAGAAAAGCTTGAGGCGTATTCGGGTTTTTTGCGCTCAAACTACGCAATGGGAAAAAACACGGACTTTTATTCGATGATGAATGGCGAATCCGCTTGCCTTTCGTTTGACAACTACTTCCAGGCAGTGTCCGCAATACTTGAGATAATGGCACGCGAACACGAAAAACCGGAAAAGGACGACGTCTTGCTTTCGCTTTCCCACCCATTCCCCCTAATCGGGCTTTCGGCTCGCACGCTTGTTGCGCTCAAAAAGCACTGCAAAAGC
This sequence comes from Candidatus Micrarchaeia archaeon, assembly GCA_041652355.1. Lineage (GTDB taxonomy): Archaea > Micrarchaeota > Micrarchaeia > Norongarragalinales > CAINOH01 > CAINOH01. Next base: position 13,131 of record JBAZHM010000013.1, read on the forward strand.
CACTCATTCTCTGCAGCATACAGCTCGGACTTTGCATCCGACCTTGCTTTGTGCAAAATGTGGGAACAAGCAGGAATCGAAGGCAAAGTCAGCCGCAAACACTCAGCCCGCGGAAACTACAACATCCTCACAAAGGGAATCCTGGTCCAAATCATGCCCTCGCCTGCGTTCGCCCGGCGCGCTTCTGCAATCCTTTCCAAAGGAGGGTACGAAAGCCTCCTTGCATACACGCAAGCAAGCCTGGACCCGTCTTCAAAGACTTTAGTGACCATCACTAAAAGCCCGGCTTTGGCGGATGAGATTAGGAAGGAAAAAAGGTAGTTGAGCAACCAAAACTACCACAGGAATGCTTTCAACTATCGCTTCCTGTAGCCAAAAATGCAGTCATACTCCTTGTGGTCAATCACGTCAAGGATGTCGAGCATTATCTCCAGCACCTCAACTTGGCTATTCCCCCGTTGTGGTTGTCGGATGGTGTAAATCATTCGCCAGTAACCGGGAAGGTCGACCTTCCAAAGGTTGGTAACACCATATTCTTGCAGGTACTTCAAAGGGAATAACCTGCGGGGGATATGAGTTCCAAAACCCGCCGATTGCTTGAGAAGAACGATTTTCGCATCAATGGCAGCAAGCAGTGTCCGGTGGAACGAAATTGCAACGCCGGCTTCTGACTCTTTTGCAACGGTTGCACGCAACGCCAAGTATTCCTCTTTTGCGTCGCCAACAAAGGTTACTAGTATTTTGCGCTCTGCCATCTGTTTGGACTACACTACCAGCCCGTCTTTTTCCGCAGCTGCCAGCCTCTTGGATGGATTGAATGTCCAGATGAAGCCACTCTTGGTCTCAAGAACCATTCCCCGTTTTTCCAGGTAATCAAGTGCCACGTTCAAAGTTGGCCGCATCACGCGGTTTTCCAGCTTTACCAGAATCTGGCTCCTGCTTATCGGCTCTTCCGCAGCCTTGACCGTATCCTCTATTGCCATTATGGTCTTGAGCGTCGGGTAATGCAAAACTTCCATTTGGACTTGCTTTGCCATCAAATATCACATAAATATATACCATATAAATATATATCTAGGTTTTGGTTGGCTTGAATGCCTGCTGCGTTTTTTGGGCTGAAGATAATCCTGCCAAAGATGACGCTTATTGGTTGCATTTACTTAGGATAAACAGAGAGTTGTCAAACGAAAAAATTCAAACGCCTAATCAAGTCTTCAGTCGATAATACCTCCACAACAACCTGTTGTTTCAGTTGCTTGTCGTTTGACCAGATAGCACAGTTGTGTAGAAGGGCTGCGGCGAAATAATGCACATCGTCCTTGTCAGGGGATATTTTCTTTCCCTGAACAAGAAAAGGTTCCAAACTCCGTTCGGACACTACGTGGGTCTTTCGACAGAAGACATCAAGCATATCGTAAAAATCGGTTTCCGACCGGTGAGATTTGCCAATTAAATACGTTTTATATTTTGCAAATTCGGCCAGTATTAGTTCGGGAATGAAAAGCTCCAGCTCATCTGACATTAATAGTTCGGCAGTCTTTCCGTTGACAATGAGTGCTGAAAAAAGGACGTTTGCGTCCACGATTAACCTCAAGTTCTTGTCGCTTTCCGGGCGTATTTTTTAGCAACTTCTGCGTTGACTGCCTTTCCGAGCCTTAAGGCATCCTCTTCAGTCAACTCGCTTTCAGAACGGAACCGATTTAGAATTTCCATATCGCGCACCTTCTGTGCAAAGGCCTTGCGCGCCACTTCTGACCAGTTTATCTCTGAAAACGTGTTCATCTTGCCTTTAAGCTCGTCTGGAACGCACACGGACACCATAGTCACGCAAAAACACCTAAATTATATAAACATATATAAATTTATATAACTGCGGTTGCTGCTGGTTTTAACGCCCGTATTACCCTTGACCTGACCGCAATTGAAGGTTGGCTTGCAACAAAATAAACTCCCAGTTGCTTAAAACGCAACAATCTGCCAACCAATAAGAACCTCCTTTTGCCTAAGTAAGATATCGTGGACAAGGCAATCCAACCACCCAAACCCAGCGGCTGCGAACCCGCTTTTTCGGAGCTTCCACTAATCAAGTCCGGCGAACGCAACACAAAAAACCTAGTTATCATGGTGCTTGCCGGAGAATGGCCTTTGTCAGTGCAGGACATTTACAACACTATTCACGAAAACTACGACTCGAAAACAACTTACCAAGGAGTAAGGAAGGCAGTACTGCTGTTGGAAGAACAAGGCGTGCTCCAAAAGGAACCCGCAGGTTACAAGGTAAACCAGAAGTGGGCGCAAACAACGTATGATTTTTATGCCGAGCTGCGGGAAAACGCCAAACCTGCAACCGGCATTGGCCTGACTCGAATGTCCAAATATTACAGCAGAACTTATGAATTTGAAGGCCCGGCGGTCGATGCGTACCACTGGGCGATAAAACTGCACCTAAAGGCATTCACCGAGGCACCGGACAGCAAAAAAGATTCTACTTGCATTCACATACATATGCTCCCGCCGATTCTTCTAAAGCCGGAGGAATTCGAGGTAGTCAAAAGCTTCTCAGAGAAAGGCAGGCACTTCATAGCCACACCATCCAACACCAAAGTAGACGGCGTGTTCTTGGACGTCTTCTCAAAATTCGGCGTAAAGTCAAAAGCAGGAGCCAAAGTACCCAAAGATTGCGACTGCTTTGTGATTGGCGATTATATAATCCAGACATATTGCCCAAAGAAAATGCGGCAGGATGTTGACAAGGCATACAAAAAAGCCGACAAAGTTGACGACAATTTCCTTGCCACTATCCAAAAAATTTACATGAGCGACAAGAACAAGACCAAGGTTGTAATTACGAACAACCCGGAAGCCGCGCAGAAGATGCGGGAACTCATACTCGAACAGCTAAGAAAGTGACACCACATGGACACCAAACCCGCATTCGAACAAATTCCCCTCATTAAGTCTGGGGAACGCAACACCAAAAATTTAGTGATAATGGTCCTGGCAGGAGAATGGCCTTTGTCAGTGCAGGACATTTGCAATACCATTCACGAAAATTACGACCCCAAGATTACCTATCAGGGAGTCCGTAAGGCAGTATTACAGCTTGAGACGCAGGGAATACTGCATAAGAATGGATTGACTTTTCGAATATCGCCAGAATGGGTAAAAAGATTCAACGATTATGGCGCTGAACTGGTATCAAAGAACTGTGCGGACAAAGCACTTGACATGGCTAACCTCCCGAACAATTTTTCTGCAACTATAACAATCAAGGGAAAGTTTTCTGATGTGTTCTACTATTTACTGGCTATTTGCGGCAAGCTAGTCCAGGAAAGCAACACTTCCGAGCCAATGATTTCCTATTCGCATAATGCATGGACAGTAAGCATCGTTTCTGCAACACAGCAGGAACAGCTCAAGACGATGGCTTCAAAGAAAAAACACTTCATTCTGTGCGATGGCAAAACACCCTTTGACATATTCCTTCTTGAATTCTGGAAAAAGAACCTTAATTCAGAGTACTGCTATGACCAAAAGAAAGCGAGCAAGTCGGACATAGTACTGGTTGACGACATAATATTCCACATCTACTTCGACGAGAGCTTCAAGAAAAAATGGACGCAAAGCTACAGGAATGCAAAGAAAGTCACAGCCGCAGACTTTGCCAGCCTCTACAAATTCGTCTTTGGTGAGCAGGTAACCGTGCGCATAGTAATAACCAAAAACTCTGGCATTGCACAGAAGATACGCCAAAACACGATGCTTGCATTCTCAAACGGAAAAATTGTGAAAAACCAGAACAGACAGAAGATTCCAATTACTGCAATAAGCAAACCTGCGCAAAGACGATGAAAATGGCCATTACTAATGAAAAGAAACAAACACCAACGTTTCCAGCATACCAAGAATTGCCCTTGATCAAATCCGGGGAACGCAACACCAAGAATTTGGTGATAATGGTCCTGGCAGGAGAATGGCCTTTGTCAGTGCAGGACATTTGCAACACCATTCACGAAAATTACGACTCGAAGACAACCTACCAGGGCATAAGAAAAGCTGTGCTTCAGCTTGAAGCCCAAAAAATACTCGAAAAGAACGCCAAGAACCAGTACAAAATTAGCCACAAGTGGGCTGAAAGCATTAACCGATTCTCAGAAGACATCAAAGTTACATCTGCATCTGACGGCGGGGCGGATGTAATCAACATGCCACCCTATTACAGCA
>JBAZHM010000014.1:0-16660 GCA_041652355.1 Candidatus Micrarchaeia archaeon
AAAGCACCTGACTAAGTCATACTCATACAACAGGCCCATGGACACCGACACCGGCATTCCACGGCACCTGATTGGAAACGATTTGATATTCGCAACCCGCCAGGACGTGCAGTTCGAAAAGGACACACGCACATGGCGCGGCTGGAGACACACCATGGGACAGCGCGTACGCGGACAACACTCAAGGACAACCGGACGCACTGGAAGCTCAGTGGGAGTGCTCAAAAAAGCGCTCAAGCAGCAGAAGTCTGCAGGCGCTGACAAGGCAAAGGACTCCGGTAAGGACAAGAAGTGATTTTGATGGGATCGAAGAAAAGACTACGCAAACTTTACGAGCGGCCCATGCGCCTTTGGGACAAGGACCGCATCGAAACTGAGACCAAGCTCAAGGACGAGTATGGCTTGAAGAACTCGCGCGAGCTTTGGAGAATGCAAACCATCCTCCGCAAGATTCGGCGTGAGGCACGCAGGCTGCTTTCATCCAAAGGAGCTGACCCTGAGGCACGCGCAGCGCGCCTTATCAAGAGGGTAAAGACTTTCCTAATCAAAAAGCCCGAAGTAACGCTTGACGACATCCTGTCATTGCAGACTCGCGACATCCTCGAGCGCAGGCTCCAGACCATCGTTGTCCGCAAGCACATGGCAAAGACCGCCAAGATGGCTCGGCAGTACATTACGCACGGCCACATCCAGATTGAAAGCCAAGTTTCAAGTGCACCCTCCTACCTAGTATCATTTGAGGAGGAGCACCAGGTTGCTTGGAACGGAAAGCCGCTCTACTCGACAACTGCGCCCGCACAGCCTGCAGCAGAAGCAGCAGCTGAAAAGCCGGAGAAAGCAGCGCATGCAAAAGCACAGGAAAAGCCTGTTGAAAAGGCCGAGCCCGTTGCGGCACAGTGAAGATGATTATTATGACGAAAGAAACTGAGGCAAAAACCGAAAAACCACGCACTCACAAGCACGTCGCAAAAGTTGGGCCTGCAAACACACTTGGAAGCGCAGCAAACGTAGAGCTTCCAAAGCCAGTAGCAGTGCCCAAAGCAGTAAAGACTGCAGACGCGCCGGCACAGCAAGCAGCACCAGCAGCAGAATCGCAGGCTCCTCGCACCGAGCAGAGGCCGTTTGGCCGCGGTGGCTACCAGCGCCCCACGTTCGTGCGCCAGCCGTTGCCCCCAGATGCAAAGTGGGGAATCGCACACATTTTCTCTTCCAAAAACGACACCATCATCACAGTCACCGACCTTTCAGGTGCTGAGACAATCTCAGTTGGAAGCGGTGGCATGGTGGTAAAGAACGACCGCGAGGAAGGCGGGCCGTATGCAGCAATGCAGGCGGCAATCCGTGCAGCTGACAAGGCAAAGGAACGCGGAATCGTGGCAATCCACGTGCGCGTGCGCGCGCCAGGCGGCCACGGAAGCAAGACTCCCGGCTCAGGCGCACAGGCGGCAATCCGTGCGCTTTCACGCTCAGGAATAAAGATTGGAAAGATTGAGGACGTCACTCCACTGCCAACCGACACCACAAAGAGGCCGGGCGGAAAGAGAGGACGCAGAGTATAGGCACTCAAAGGTGTTATGCACTATGCAGATTACTGTTCTTGAAAACACTCCAACCCGCGCGGGCTTCCTTATCACAAAGGCCGGCCCCGAGGGGATTGCGTACCTTAATGCAATCAGGCGCGCGATTATTTCGCAGCTTCCGTCCTTTGCAATAGAGGACGTCACAGTGTACGAGAACAATTCTGCACTCTTCAACGAGTACATCGCACACAGGCTTGGCCTGATTCCCCTTACTTATGAGGAGAGCATGGCGCCGGATGCACAGGTTGAATTCTCACTCATGGCAGAAGGTCCGTGCACAGTATACTCGCGCGACTTGAAGACTGCTGATGAGAAAGTCCGCGTGTTTGCACAGAACGTCCCGATTGCAGTGCTTGGCCTTGACCAGAAATTGAGGCTTGAGGCAGTTGCAATACTTGGCACTGCAAAGACGCACGCAAAGTTCCAGTGCGCGCACGCATCGTACGCTGCACTTACCGAGCTTACTCCCCAAAAGAAAGTCTCAGAAGACGACATCGTCCAGACTTACGCAGCATCTTCCGAAAAGCCGGAAGAGTTTGCAAAGAAGCACCCTGAATTGTGCGACTTCAACTTGGAGCACGTAAAAATCGGGGAGACTGCATACAAAGTCGAGTGCAAGGACGATTCATTCCTTTTCTATGTAGAGTCATACAATAACATCCCTGCTGAAAAGCAGTTCGAAAACGCGGTTGCACTCGTAAAGGCAAAGCTTTCCGAGCTTTCAGCAGCACTCAAATGAGTTTCATGGAAATCCGGGTAACGCCCAACGCAAAGAAAGACGGAGTTTTTTTCCGCAATGGCGTTTTGTGCGTAAAAGTCTCGGTGCCGCCCGAAGATGGGAAGGCAAACAAGAGGGCAGCAGAAGTCCTGCAAAAGGAATTTGGTTGCAAAGTCATGATAGTGTCCGGGCAAAAAAGCCGGGATAAGATAATTGAGTTTGGCTGCGGCGAAAAAGAAATCGCGCCGAAGCTGAAGCAATTGAAAGAAAAACAGTAAATAAAAATTTAGGTGATTTTCAAAGCAGGGGTGGCAGAGCCTGGTCAATAAAACCAATTGTCTGTCCGGTGAACGGCATCCTCCTCAACCGCGCTTTTTGCGCGGCACAAGGGCGCCGCAAGGGCAGGTATTGTTTTGGCCAAATGCGCAAGATTGAGGTTCTTGTCTCTTAGGAGTGCCTGGGTTCAAAGGTTTTAAGGGCCTTGGGCCCTTTTATCCGGACAAATCCCAGCCCCTGCATTTTTTACGGTGAAAAATTTATGATAAGCGGACCAGAAAACCCGGTTGTACAAAAACTCGTGGTTTCATTTCAAAAGCAGGCCAAGGCCACAAAAGCGCCCATCTGGGCAAGAGTAGCAGAGCTTCTCTTGAAGGCATCGCGCAAGAAAGAGGGAATCAACCTCGTGCGCCTTTCCAAGCACATCGCAGACGGGGATTCTGTAGTTGTCCCAGTCAAGGTGCTTTCGCTTGGAAGCTTCACAAAGAAGGCAACCATTTATGCGCTCGCATACTCCGCAGCTGCAAAGGCAAAGATAGCAAAGGCAGGCGGAAAGGCATTGCCGCTTGGCGATGTGCTGACTGCAAAAGTCGCGCCTTCAAAAGTCAAGATTATCATTTAAGTTACTTAGGTGCATTGGTTTGGAAAAAGGAATAAAGAAAACCGCAAAGGCTCCTGCAGGCAAGGCCGCGAAGGCTCTTGTGATTGATGCAGAAGGCGCGCCAATCGGTCGCGTATGCGCATGGTGTGCAAAACAGGCCATCAACGGCGCTACTATTGATGTTGTAAACATTGACACTTGCGTAATAACCGGCAACCCTGAAAAGATTGTTGCAGTTTACGCAGGCAGGCGCCACATGACGCAGAAGGCAAACCCGGAGCACGCAGCCAAGTGGCCCAGGCGGCCGGACTTGCTTTTCAAGACGATTTTGAAGGGAATGCTTCCCAAGCGCACATCGCGCGGAAAAGTTGCACTCTCTCACGTGAAGGCTTACCTTGGCGTGCCAGCACAGTTTGCAGGAAAAGCCGAGAAATTCAAAAAAGATCCTTCAACAGGCATCACTCTTATGGAGATTTGCCGCGCACTCGGGTGGAACAAATGAGCACAGAGACTACAGTTACAAGGAAAAAGCACCGCGTAAAGAAGCCAGCAGTGCCAAACGCACGCGGAAAGCGCAAGGAGTCGATTGCACGCGCATTCGTAACTCCCGGAACGGGCAACGTGTTCATCAACAAAGCGCACGTGTCCACATTGACCAACGCACAGCTTCGCATGGTCATACTCGAGCCGCTTGACTATTATTCAGGCCGCAACTCTGTTGACATCCGCGTTTCCGTAATCGGAGGCGGAACAGGCGGGCAGGCACAGGCAGTGCGCACTGCAATCGCAAAGGCGCTTGTAGAATATGCAAAGGATGACGTTTTCCGCGCAACCATGCTCAAGGCAGACCGCTCGCTTTTGGTCGAGGACTCAAGGCGTGTCGAGCCGAAGAAATTCAAGGGCCCGAAAGCACGCGCAAGGTTTACCAAGTCATACAGGTGAGTTACCATGCTAGTACCAGTACGCTGCTTTTCATGCGGAAAACCCGTCTCGGACTTCTCCGACGAGTTCACTTTACGCGTTGAGAAAGGCGAAGACGCAGCAAAGGTCCTTACTGACCTTGGCGTAACCCGCTATTGCTGCAGGAGAATGCTCCTTGCACAAAAGCCCCTGATGGACGAAATCCTGCCCTACCCGCGCTTCTAAGCAAAAGTAGGTTCCGGGCTTTCTTTTTTCTTTTTCTATTCTTCTTTTATTTTAATCTGCACAAGTCAATAGTGGAAAAACCCGAATGCCCCAGAATCCACTTTCAAAAGAGCAAATACGCGCAGAGCTTGCGCAACACGAGCAAAACCAGGCGTTGTATGCCCGTCTCATAGAAAAGCGGAAGGAGCACCTGGACTACGCAAAAGGCATAGTCAAGCGCATGCGCAGCCACAACCAGGCGCCGTTCTTTTTCTACCACGAAGTCGAATTCGGGCTGCAACGCGAAACAATTGACTCCGCAATACCCTTCGGCACCCCCCTGGAAGAGGCAGTGCGCAGGGCCAATGCAGAATGGAACAGGCTACCTGCATCGCAAAAAAACATCACGTTTAATGAAATCAAAAAAAACCTGAAACCAGTTCAAGAGTCGCTTGAACGCATGAAGCTCATGCAAAAAGAATCCCAAAACCGCGCTGCAATGCTTAAAGCAGAACTTGAGTCCCGCAGGCTGATTCCGCGAATAAAAAGCACCATACGCGAAAGCCTGGGCAGGATAAGGCGGCGCTGAGCTTTCTCCCATTAAAGGGAAAAACAAGGCTTCCTGTTTTTTCCAATTCCTCATGTTTGGCTTTTAACCAGGTCAATGGTTTTAATCCCTTTATCAACGAAAAGTTTACTGAGGGGAGGCAACCTTTGGAAGGAGATAGTGCGTACCTAGACGAAGGTACGCAGGGTGGGGGCATGGCGCAGAAAATACTGCGCCTAATGCAGCGGCTAGACAAAAGCCCGGCAGTTGACAAGCCAACCATAGCCGAGCTGAAGCAGCTTTTGCACAAGCACTCCATGCTAGTGGAAGAAAAGCGCGCCAGGTTTGACAACGAGCTTGACGCAAGGGCTTTTCTTGCAAAACAGGCAAGGAAAGAAGGCGTCCGCAGCCCCGCAATTAATTTGTAGCGAACTGGATAAGTAATCCGAGGCAAAAACCAGTTACGCTACAAGCAAAACGCGGATGGAAGTGTCCGGAAACTTTCGCGTTTTGCTGTGTAGTGCGGTACTGCAGCCAAAAGGCAACGCCATCCTTTATGGCGTTAGGGCGACCTATTTAGTCTTTTGCGCATACAATTAATTCCTGAATTCTTAGTCCATTACTGCGTTCCAATGCAGTCTATGGGCAAGCGATTCTTGCAAAACACAAACGGGGCCATGGGGTAGCCTGGCATCCTACTTGGCTGGGGGCCAAGTGACCTGAGTTCGAATCTCAGTGGCCCCATTTTTTTTATTTTGAATCAAATGATATGGATTTTATTATTCCCCCTGCGTTATCGTCTAGTATATGAAAATCCGTAAAACAGCCAAGGTCACTGGTTCAATTCTGGTTAGCTCAACTACTGGTACCGTCACTGTGGGTCTTTTTTAGTCGAGTTTTTCGGAAGAGATTGGTGGGAATAATGCGCATCGGCATACTCAATACTGCAGAAAGCAAGTCTCCCGAAATGCGAGCGCGTTTTGGACGATATGCGAATCTCTTTCGTGAAAAGATTCTTGGGGATGAATTCAAGTCAATTCAGTTCGATGTTCTTTCCAACGAGCTGCCGAGTTTCGCCAATGAATGCGACGGGTACCTCATAACGGGTTCGGATGCGGCGGTTTATGATCAACTTTCGTGGATTAATCCTTTGAAGGCGTTTGTTCGAACTGCAGCGGATGCCCAAGTCCCATTAGTCGGTATTTGTTTTGGCCATCAACTCATAGCCGATGCTCTTGGCGGGCGCGTTGTTAAAAGTTCTAAAGGCTTTGGTATAGGGCTTCATGTCTATGATGTCGCGAACGTTCAGCCCTGGATGGATAAGGTATCTACGGTTTCAATGTTGGTTTTTCACGAGGATCAAGTCGTCACTCCGCCACAGCAAACTAAAGTGATATTGTCCAGTTCCTTCACTCCGTTTGCCGGATTAACCTATATTCAAGCGCCCATCATATCATTTCAAGCCCATCCGGAATTTTCTTCCGAATATATAGACGCTCTTCTTGGTTTGCCCGACACTCCTAAGCTTCCACAAGAGCTTCTGGATAAAGCGCTCACTTCCATTAATAAGCCAAATGACAATGCCCGTGTTGTTTCGTGGATACGCCGCTTCCTCAAACGGTCTATTCCTTCGAAAGGCTAAAGGCAGAACTTGTTAGGGCTGTTTTATTGGGTGCGGGCTTGCATCGAACGCGTTCCAGATGGCAAGTGACCTGAGTTCGAATCTCAGTGGCCCCATTTTTTTTTATTTTGTTCTTTCTTTAAGCCAAAGTCCGAAGAAAATCTTTGGTCTTAATAAGTGAATTATGACTGACTAATTCATGGAAATTCAAAAGAAGACAAAACGCGCGCAAGCCGGCTCATCAAAGCCAGCGGCAAAGAAGTCGTTCGGCTTTATTGCGCCTGTTTTTGTAATTGTTGCAGTCGTGGCAATTGCGCTGTTTTTTTCAGGTGTGTTCAACCAAGCAGTCCAACCCGGCCAAATAGCCTGCACCCTTGAGGCAAAAATATGCCCGGACGGCTCTGCGGTTGGAAGATCTGGCCCTGATTGTGAGTTTTCACCTTGCCCAACTGCAAGCCCCAATTCATGCGATGCAAAACCAGTTGACTCGTGCCAGCAGGCTGTTGGATGTGCAGTATGTCCTCCGTGTGCAGCCTGCAGTTCAATAAGCTGCCATTCCGCAGCGTTCTGCAAAAGCATAGGGTTTGATGAAAATTGGTACAACTTGGTTGCCAATTCAGCATGTTCTTGCCCGAAAGGCTATATCGCGGACAATGGCGTGTGCAACCCGAATTGCTATTATTTGACTCCCAAGTGCCTGTCGCCATCAATAGCGTGCACTTTTGCAAAGTAATTGCAGGAAAACAGCGGGTGTGATTTATGGCAATAAACATGCAATGGCACAAAAAGAACAGGATGCCCAAGAACGCTTCAGTTGAACAGCGTATCAAGTGGCACACCGAGCACAACAAAAACTGCAATTGCCGACCGGGTTTTCCAGCAAAGCTTGAACAGCAGATGAAAATAAAGAAAAGAAACAGAACCTAGTTTGGCCTTTGCATGGCGCACGAAAGCGCAGTAGTGCCATCCAAAACCCGGCCTATCCCAGTTGGCTGTTGCATCTGCCCGCCTTGGGGTGCTGCTGGCATAGTTCCATTCATTCCAGCAGGTGCGTTGGGCATTCCTGTCATAGGGTCCCTGTTTCCAGGCGTGCTTTTTTGGTCTCCAGTAGAGTTTCCAAATGACAATGTGCAGGAGTCTCCGGCGTTTTTTCCTATGCAAGCGTCAATTGCTGCCTGCTGCATTTGCTGGCTCTGTTCTGTTGACCTGTTTTGCCTTGCAGGCATCTGGGCTTGAAGCGTTGAAGCGGCTTCGCTTGCTTCTGTTTCTGCACTGCCTTCGTTTGGTATTGTCACAAGCGGCCCTAACTGGCTGTTGCCTTGGGTGCTTGTGCTTTGTTCAATGCATCCTGCGAATATGATTGCACCAAGAAGGAGGAACAAAACTAGTGAGAATATTTTCAGCATGTCAAAGTCTGCCATCGTGGTTTCACCTATTTTAGCCCGGAGGCATTCCCATCGGCCCGCCAGCCATGTCTGATGGCGGAGTAAAGTCAGAAGGCATCCCGTCCGCACTGGCTGATGCAGTTGAGCTGCTTGTGCGCGTAGTTATAGTGCCTGCTGTTGGCACCTGGCTGGAGTTTCCAAAGAATATGCTGTACGCTATCAAAGCAATTCCTGCAAGGAATATTACTCCCATGCAAATGTTGGCTGTGCGTTCGTCAAGTTCCATAGTGTTTGATTCACCTAGTATAATTAGTGCATGAAATTTCCCTTATGGGTTGCCTGAAATAAGCTGAAATTTCCCTAAGGTTTTTACAATAAGTATCTTGCAGCAATCAGTATGCAGAATATTATTGGCTGGTGCAAAAGGTAGATTGCAAGCGAGTGCCTTCCCATCCATCTTACCCGGTCTGAAGGCGAATGCTTTGCAGGTTCTGCAAACTTTTCCTGTGCTTTTTTGATTATCCCCGTGCTTGCAAAGGCAATGCCAAATAGCACCAGGCTGAACCATGGAAAAACCGGGTAGTAATCGAGTGTGTAAAAACCGGTTGGCGGAAACCCTAAAGGCAAAAGCATAAGCGAACCGGTTAAGTTTCCTTTCAGCACTGCCCATATTGCAACTATTGCAATTCCAATTGCAGCGTTCCACTTTCCAAACCTGGCAAAGAAATGCCCCAAAAGAACCGAGATTGCGATGAAGTGAATTATCCCAAACACTATGATGCCTTTTCCTGGGTAGATTGCGGTTGCAACTGTGATTAGCAATGCAATAAGCCCAAGCTTTGCTGCACGAATAGCATCCTGCTTTAGCGTTTGCTTTCCTATAGCCAAGCTAATGCCAACGACTCCCAGGAAAAGCACCGCAATGATGCGCTGGAAAAGAACCAATGCCGGGCTTTGAAAGTCAAGCTGGGCAATCCCAAGGAAATTCAAGTCAAAAAGAAAGTGGTAGACTATCATCAGCACTATTGCTGTTCCGCGGGCAAAGTCAACTGTCCAAAGCCGAATTTGCTTTGTGCTTTCTTTCATGAAAAAAAGACAGCCGCCAGGTTCAAAAAGTGGTTGGGGAATTTATTCGTATCTTAGCGCTTCAACTGGCTGCAGCTTTGCAGCGTTGCGTGCAGGTATCATGCCGGATATTACGCCGACCATTACGGAAAACATCAGCGCGCCAACCATCAGTTCTAGTGTTATGGTGGACGACACGCCGAATATTGAAAGGACGAATGAAACAATCAGGCTCAAAAGCAGCCCGAAAAAACCGCCCATGAACCCAATCAAGGCAGACTCGAACAAAAACAGCAAGGTAATTTCGCGGTCCTTCATCCCAAGGGCTTTGAGTATGCCGATTTCTTTGGTGCGCTCAAGCACGCTCATGAACATGGTGTTTGCAACGCCGATTGCGCCAACTAAAAGAGAGATGGCCGCAATGCCGCCTAGAAACAAAGTCAACGTCTCGGTCACGCTGGATATTGTTGACTGGATGGCTGCAGCAGTTGTAATTGTAAAGTCAATGTTGCTTGAATCCACGTTGTGCAGCTCAGCAAGCTTTGCGCTTACTGCAGAAGACACGTTGTCCGTGGTATATCCCTCCTCAACTTTTACAATCAGCGAGTTGGCGTTCTTTGTCTGGTTCAAAAACTTCTTTGCAACTGAAAGCGGCATCAGTATTGCGTTGTCTGATGAGGTGAACATGCCCGAGCTTGAGTTCAGTATTCCTGCGACTTTGAAATAATAGCTGTCGCCTGCGTTTGTGGTAATCTTTATTTTTTTGTAAAGCATGTCCTGGCCGGAAAAAGTGCGGTTGTAAACTGAAAAGCCGATTACAACTGAAGTCTTGTCGTTTGCGTTTGGCATGGAACCTGCGTACAGCGAAGGCGAGTTTACTTTCTCATAGTCTTCCATGTTGGTGCCAATTATCTGCACTGATGCATTGTATCCGCTTGCTGAGACCTTGCCGCTTCCGGAAAGCCGCGCGTCAACAGCAAGCACGCCTTCCACTTCCGCAAGCTTTTCTGCTTCAGCAAATGTAATCACGCTGCTTCCGGTATTGCCGCGGGTAAAGCTCGAAGGCGGGCCGCCAGCACCGCTAATTCCCCTGGTTGCCCCGCCTTCCATGCCTCCAGCTGCGCTTGTCATTGAAAACGCCATCCTGTTTGCGCTGGAAGAGCCGGGCGAAATTTGTATGATGTCGTCACCCAGACCCGAAAGCCGCGAGCTGATTTGCGAGTTCATTCCCAAGGCTATTGACACGAGCACAACTATTGCGGCAACTGCTATGACTATGCCCAGCACGGTAAGCCAGGAGCGCAGCTTTCTGCCTGTCATGTGCCCTAATGCCATGCTGGCAAGGTCGGTAATTTTCATGAAACTAAAAACCCCTTATTTCTTGCGAGCCTCTGCAGCATGAGCCGGAGTTGCCTTTTCGGAAGCAGCTTTTTTGCCTTTGTAATAACGGAAGCCAAAGAACCCTAGGATTGCAAGCGCCACAAGCGCAATGCCAATGTACAGGTAGCTAATTCCGAATACCGTGCCCTGCTTTTGCATCGTGCGAGTGCCAGTAGTTCCAAATGCCGTTGCACCGGACCTTCCGGCGTATGCCACGTTCACTGTCTTTACCTGGTAGCGTTCCACGTTTGCCGCGTCTTTGAATGAGACGTTAAGTGACACCGGGTAATTCCCTGCAGCAAGCTGGCCTTTTGGAGATGCAGTGACTGTCACAGTTGCCGTGTCATCCAGGTTCAGAGTGCCGATGTACTCGTTGTCGGTGCTGAAAGTAAAGTCGTCCGCAAAAGCCTTTGCGTAAACCGCCCTGACTGCCACGCCTCCTGCATTGGCTATTGTAAAGTCAATGTTTGTTGAAGAGTTGGATACTGCGTACACCGGGTCTTTTGCAGTTGTCACCAATAAGGATGCAGGCGCGCTTACTGTCAGTGCGAATGTCTGTGTGATCTTGGACTGGACTGCTTTGTCCACGCTGTATGTTGTGGTTAGCGTTATCGGGTAGTATCCAGGCCCTGCGCTTGCGCTGACTGCAAGGCTGAAGTAAACTTTAGCCTCTTCGCCTGCTTTGATGCTTGTTATGAATACGCGGTCGCTTGAAAGAGGCAATAGGTAATCTGATGTTTCGTCAGATGAGTTGATGCTTCCTCCAATCTGAACAAGGACGTTTTCCGTGTCAAAGGATGCTACATTGCGCAGCGTTACGGTCATTTCCGTGTCTGCGCCTGCAACGACCAAGTCGTCAGTTGTGACGCTTGCAATAATTGCGTTCGTAAGGTCAGGCGAGTTGATTTCAAGCTGGTATTTTCCCACCTGTGCCTGGCCGCCATCGATGATTGCATATAAGTATATCTCATAAGTGCCGGGTTTTGTGCTGGTCGGAACGTTGAAATTCACATCAAGCTGCTTTGAGCTTCCATAAGAGAACGCGCCAAGGTTGTAGTTTTTTACCTCCCCAAAAGGCACAAGCACGTTCAAGTCCGCGTCTTTGTATCCGGTTTGAACGTTGGTGATTGTCAGGGAAAGCCGCACATCGTCACCTGGATATATTTTGTCCGGTACCTGCGTAAACTCGGTGATTCCAAAAGGGGACTCTTTGTACACGGTTACGCTTGTGCTGTTGTATGCCTGCGCAAAGCACGCGCAAAATGCGACTAAAAACAGGGCGAATGTCTTGCTGTTCATTTTTTCAAACACCTCTATAAAAATATTTATTCATTTTTTTGAATTCAATTTTGATTTAATAGACTGGTTTATTTCAATTTGATATCGTGAGAGGACGGCATTTTTGTGGGGCCATCTGACTTAATGCTCCCATCCCCAAGCAGGATAGTGCGTTTTCCATACAGTGCAACCGCAGGCTCGTGCGTTACCACTACTATGGTAGTGCCCGAGTCCTCCGAAAGTCCGCGGATAAGTTCCATGACTTCCTTTCCTGATTTGGAGTCCAGGTTCCCAGTAGGTTCGTCCGCTAAAAGGAACGCGGGATTATTTGCAAGCGCGCGGGCAATTGCAACCCTCTGCTTTTCCCCTCCCGAAAGTTCGTTGGGTTTATGAGTTGCACGTTCAGCAAGGCCGACTTTTTCAAGCAGTGCATTTGCGCGCTCCATTCTTTCTGCTTTGGGGTGCTCCGCAATCGACATTGCAACCTCGACGTTTTCCAGTGCTGAAAGGTTTGAAAGCAGGTTGAATGCCTGGAATACGAAACCGATATTCTGGCTCCTTACTTTTGCAAGCTCGTCCGAGCCAAGCTTTGACACGTCAATCCCGTCCACCAGTATCCTTCCTGAGGATGGTTTGTCAAGGCAGCCCATCAGCTGGAGCATGGTGCTCTTTCCGCTTCCTGAAGGCCCCATTACGGTAACAAACTCCGACTTGTGTATCTTGAAGTTTATGTTGGAAAGCACCGCAAGCTTGCGGCTTCCTATGCTATATTCCTTTGATACTGCATCAAATTCCAAGACCGTGCTGTTTCTGGTTTTGGTTTCGTGCGTGTGCATGTTCTTGTCCATGTGAATTATCCGGGTTTGTGCCCAAAGTGTTAATATGCCTATATTGTTATTAATTGAAATAACCCATATGGGTATCTTGAAATAACCTGAAATAAGTAGGGGGATTGGACGGAATGAACAAACTCAGGGCTCTTGGATATGCTTCATTGGTAGTCGGCGGTTTCTTGGTATTATCTTTTGTTGTAGTTGCATATTTTGCCCTCTGGCAACATGAATTCTTCTTGATTTCGCCATCAGGCGGCGCGCGAATCGTCGCAGCCAGCCAGCAGAATAATACTACCATGTTTACTACAATCGGGCGCTTCAACGGGTCCTGGGAAGGCGGGCAAAACAACACTTCTTTTGAACGCAGGCCGCCCGATCCGCATAACGGCTCGTTTGTAGTAAACCTCTCAGTTGACCCCCTTTCGCAGGTGCTTTCACCAGCAGCATTAGGCATACTCTTGATGGGCGTATTTTTCCTGTTCAACGGTTTTGTGCTTTTGGACCACACCCAAAAGCGCGACAGGCACGAGACGCGCAAGTTTGTAATATCCTCTCTTCTTACCGGAGACGAGAAGCTGTTCTATGACGAGCTTGTAAAGACAAATGGGGAGGCAACCCAAAAGCAGCTTTCCAATTCAACCGGCTTTTCTGCAGTCAAGACTTACCGCGTTCTCAAGCGCCTGGAGTCAAAAAAGATTGTGCGTTCATTCCCGTTTGGAATGACAAACAAGATTGTGCTAAATGAGCAGGAAAAATAGGATTGATTTATAGAATTTGCATAGCAGCCATCTAAAAAGGCTGCAAGGCATTTTTTTATTGTGGTTTCATGAAACGAATTCCAACGCATTTTTGCAGTTTCATTCGGGAGGTCAAGAAGAATGTTTTTGACTCGGACAAGATTTTGCGCAACGTATCCCGTGCGGATAAGCATTTTAGCGAGGCAAAGCACGAAGTGTTTAAAGCGCGAAGGCTGATTGATGCAAACTTTGGCGGGAGCATGGTTTTACACAGTGTTGCCAATAGGCACGAAGCGCAAATCGAATCCGAACGCCAGAAGCTAAATTCACTGTTTATCGAGCATAAAAAGAGCGCTGCGTTGGTTCTTGAAAAGATCCAGCAGATAAAAGACGAGTTTAATATTACTCACGAAAATTCAAAACACAAAAAGGAGAATCCAAAACCGCTTAACGATGCTGAAAAGGCTTTGCTGCGTCAGCACGTACTCGAACTTAGGAATAAATATGTCTTTTATCGCACTTGCCGCGACTCGGTTATTTCAGGATCAGAAGGCGAGCCGCTTAAGCCCATTCGAAAGGACGTCCAGTCGTTTATTGAAATTCTCAAGCAACCAACGTCGCTGGATTAGCCTGAGCCGCTTCAAGCAAGCCCGTTTTTGGGGTGCACAATATAGCAAGAAGCGCCTTTTGTGCATGCATGCGGTTCTCAGCCTGGTCATAGACTATTGACTGGGGGCCTTCGATGACTTCTTTTGAAACCTCATAGCCTTTGTGCGCTGGAAGGCAGTGCATGAATTTTGCATTCGGGTCTGCAAGCGCCATCAGTTTTGAATCAACGCAAAAGCCTTCGAATTCCAAAAGCCGCTTTTGCTTTTCTTCTTCCTGCCCCATCGAAACCCACGTGTCGGTATAGACTATGTCCGCGCCTTTTACTGCATCCTGTGGCAAGTCGCAAATCTCAACGTTGCCATACTCTTGCGCAATTTCGGCATATTTTGCACTTGGCTTGTGCTTTGTTGGGCAGGCTGCTGCAAAATCAATTTTTGCCATCGCACATGCAACCATGAGCGGATTGCACACGTTGTTCCCATCGCCGACATATGCTACTTTGATGTTAGGCTTGTTGCCGTAAATTTCCTTTATTGTCATGACATCCGCAATCGCCTGGCAGGGGTGGTCAATGTCGCTTAGTGCATTGATTACTGGCACAGTTGCATGCTTTGCAAGCTCTTGGGCGGTACTGTGCGAAATAACCCTTGCAACAATGGCATCCGCATACCGCGACACCACCTTTGCAGTATCCATCAGGTCCTCATTCCCAGCAGAAAGCTGCGAGTCCTTTCCAAAGTAAATCGCGTGGCCGCCCATCTGCGTCATCCCAGCTTCAAACGAAAGTCGAGTGCGCGTGCTGGGCTTTTCAAAAAACATCGCAATAGTCTTTTGCTTCATCGCAGCTGAAAGTATTTCCGGGTTCTTTTTTGCCATCAACCCAAGCGAGATTATCTGGGAAAGCTTCATGGGCGAAATGTCGAATATGTTCACTAAGTGTCTGTACATGCAAAGCACCATTGCAGATAGATTATGTTGATTGTTGCGGGATATTACGCTCGTGTCGCAAACATGGCAAATTTTGCAAAAGGCGTCAAAAAAGAGACGTTTTGAATGATGTTTGCTAATCCAATGGCTTTGCGCGGCACATTTTTTCCAAAATCTCGAACGCTTTCAATGCATCCTTTCGCGCCACTACAAGGTTGGTGTCAGTATAGCACGAGTATAGCTCTTCAATATTGATTCCGTGCTCGGAAATGCTTCCAATTATGTGCGACGCCACGCCGGGCACGCTTTCAATGTTTTCAGGGGAGGAAAGCCGCAGCATGCACAGGCTGCTTGATTTTCGCAACAGGCAATCCTTTCCCACTTTTGAAATTACCTTGGATTCAAACTCGTCGTTTGTGATTACTATGATCGCCTTTTGGCTTGCAAGCACCGAGAAAATCTCCCCGTCGCTTGCACTGATTGAGTCAATTGCCTTTTGCGCTTGGCCTGAGCGCTCAAACACCAGCACGCAAATGTTGGAAAGCAAGGCTATTTTTGTCGCTGCAAGGACTTTGCCAATGTCTTTCTGACCGCATTCATATTGCTTTTCAACTTTCTGGCCAAACCTTAGCACTGCCATCTTGAGCGCATCCTCGCTTCCATCAATATCCTGTGAAAGCTTCTTTGCAATTGCCGAGCAGTTTGCAATGCCAAGCTTCAAAGCCTGCTTTACATAAATATCGGACTCAAGCGCTTCCTGCACTTTTTTAGAAACCGGGCTTTCCTCTTGTTTTTTTGCCATGATTAATCTCCAGTTGTGACAATTATTGACACAAATGTTACACTGTTGTTACTTATTATTAATTTGGAAATTATGGCTTGCGCTAAATGCCATGAAATTGACTGAGTATCCGAATGCCACTATTGCTTTTTTTCTTCAACCGCGGTCGGTTTTCTGCACTTTTGCTGTATCCTTGCAAGCCGCTCTTCGAAAGACTTCATCTTCTCTTCACTTACCGGCTCTGCGTTGAGCTTGTTCAAAAGCCGCAAGAAAAGCATGGGGTCCGAGGCTTCCGCAACAGTTGACTGTGAAATTTGCGTGCTTTCTGCGCCTATCACCGTCTTTGTTTCGGTAATTGTGCTTTCGCCTTTATTGTCAGTTACAAGCGTATCCTTGACATCAACAGTTGTTTTGCCATCGCTTTGCACCACTTCTATGCTTTGCGTGCCTGGAACGAACTTGCCGAACTTCTGCGCAATCAGCATGTCAACTGCGCTGCGCTCAGCCTTGGTGAAAACGTCCTTCTGCTGGGCAGACGACTTTCCTGTTTTTGCGTTGGATTTCTTGAGGCTCATGTCGTACATTCTCCTATTGACTTATTCAGTCAGGTCAGTATTATAATTTGAATGCGGGCTGTTGGTTTTTATTTGCTTAAGCGCACAGGGTCTAGTGATAATCTTTTGGTGGTTGTATTATGGTTGTTGAACGCAAATCTGGACCCAGCGATTCGTTCTTTCATCGCAAACCTCGCGTTTCAGTTAACACTGTTGTAAAAGGATCAGATTCGGTAATATTAACCGGTGCAAAAAAAGCAGCAGCCCCGCAGGAAAAAAAGGAATGGTCTAAACCTAAGCAATCCACCTTTGCAGATTTTGGCCTTGATGCGCTGAAATCCGATGGTGTTCAACAAGAATTACCCGGCACGGGTGTGGCTACTTCGGTAACCGCCGTAAAAGGAAAGTTAACCGCAGAATCGCGGATTCTGAATAATCACAATCAACGCGTTTTCACTCTTCATAGTAGAATTCAAAATTCACAACCGTTAAGTCCGACCGAAGTGAAAGAGTACAATACCTTGCTTGGAGTCAGAAAATTTATACTTGAGAAAAAACTTCGCGGTCCGGCTGCACTCGGAGCGATTGGTCTTGTTAACGAACATATGAGAAAGGAAAATTTTGATCCTGTTTTTGTCAATCA